>JAPLKB010000008.1 GCA_026388275.1 Pseudomonadota bacterium | reverse complement strand
TACCTTCTTCTCTCAACTGATGTAATGATCTCTATCGGACTCATACGTCACCTTCCTCCTGATTATAGTAATAACTCTATGGCTATTACTACAACTTATTTTGGTTGTATGAGTGTCCGGCTAAAACGGGGGCTACTCCACAACATGACCGGAGTTAACATACTTAAGCGAAGCGGAAACATTCCCTTCAGGGATGAGGATAGAAGCAGTTATTGCCGATTATGCAAAAATGAATCATCAGAACGTTAAATTGTTACACTAAACGTCGATCTGTTATAAGCAACTTTTGTCTGTTCATATTTTTCTATAAAAATGTCTCTAATGTTTTCAGAGTCACTGTTTCTTAGGTTCGATTGTTCAATAATTTGTTTGCTCAAATCGAAATAAACACTGTTTCTGCTTATTGTAAGACTGTTTTGAAGTCTTTCGTCCCGGGTGTTTTTTTCTACAGGGTAAATGCTAACGTTTCTGGAGCGGGACTGCTTTCTTGTATCCTTAATGAGGATACTTTCTCTTTGGTATGGTTGAATAGCTGTATTTGTATAAGATGTCAAAATAAAAGCCTCCAATTATGAATTCTCAATCATCTTTGGCGGCTCGGCTATCTATCTTAAGACCCGTTGGCTTTCCGTCCCGGCGTCACCGCCGGTTTGGCTTTATCAGAAAGATATAACAATGTAATACAATTTATTTATTTTGTATGTAGGATATCTTTGACAATGTGTGTAGGATAAACACGACAATTTATTGTAATACAATTATATCGAGATACGACACATCCTTAACATTTTTACTTTGGAAGATTTTTAAAACCCATAAAGGGTAACGATCTACCGATGGGGACGCACTTGAATGTTGCCATCAGGAATTACTTTGCGTCCTCATTTACATCCTCCGTTAGCGTGATTGCCAGGAACATCCCGACACCATTACTTTATCCTAATGGAAAATGTGGGATAAATATTTGTTACATAACAGGTGGGTGAAAGAAACAGAACCATCTTTTTATATAGAAGGTACGCAAAATCCGTAGGAGCCTTATGAATAAATATATTCGCTTTACCGTCATTTTTTATTTAAGCTTTAAATCAACGCGGCTGTCGTTTGCCTTTTCCTTCTTTTCAGGGGAAAGTGATTTTGGTTCAACCACAAATACCCTGTCGGCAGTAACATTGCCTGTTGCCAGTAATGCATCCTTCACCTGTCCGGCTCTTTGTTTTGCCAGAGTTCGCAAGTCTCCCTCACCCACCACGGTATTGGCAAGCATCAGTTTTTCCATTTCCGGAGCAGGAAGGCTCTTTGCAAGGCCTAATACATTTTTGGGTTTTTCAAATTTCTCGGCTTTATATGCCGAAGCCAGATATTGTTGATATTCACTCTGCCCAATTATAACATCATCAACAGGCACCGCCGGTAATCCCTTTTTAATCATAGCATTAAGTTTCTGGGTTTTTATCTTCTTGTTGAATAGGTAGGTTTTTAGAGCCTCTTTATCTTTTTCCACATCCACATGTCCCTCAATGTCAAGTTTTAGTGAGGGCCTTTCATAGAGGGCTTTTACAAGAGTATCTATTTTCTTTATGCCTGCCTGCGACAACTGTGCTCTGCCATAATCAAAATCTATGTAACTCAGCTCCTCCCCCCCTCCAAAGAGGGCGCCGAGGAGGGCAAAAGGCGCAGTTACTGCTTTTGTAATAAGATTTACCAAAATCTTTATAACAATCCTAAAAACGCTGAATTGTGGATCGTCCAGGCTGCCGGAAAGAGGAACATCGAGATCGATCCGCCCTTTCCGGTCCTTAAGCAAAGCAATGGCAAGCTTCAGGGGCAAATTCAAAGCATCAGGGCTTTCAACCTTGTCGCCAAGCGTCAACTGGTCAATAAAAATACGGTTTTGAGCATCCAGTTTTCTCTTGTCAATAAGATATTTCAAATCAATAGAGAGACTTCCCTTTTCTATCTTATATCCCAAATATTTTCCTGAATAGGGGGTCATGGCACTCAAATCAAGGTCTTTGAACTTTACCGACACATCGGTAAAAAGATTGTTCCTTGAAGGGTTGATTTTTCCAGCTATTTCGAGAGGGACATAGTGATCTATCTTGCCGAGGAGTTCCAGGTCTGCACGTTGGTCAAGTTGAAGGGAAAAACCGCCTATCCGACCAACCATTTCTGTAAGATTTACAGAATAGGCAGGTTTTATTGACTTATCCATAAAATCGATGGTTCCCCCTTGAAGGGTAATGCTGCCAACGCTGATATCCCTGGCAATATCCTTTTCGGATTCAGCAACGGTTTTTGTCCCGGAAGTTTCTTTTTTTGCCTGTACAGGTTGTTCATTATTTTTATTTTCTTCCTCTTCTTCAATTACCTTTCTAAGACTGAGAGTTCCGTCCGGGTTCAATGTAACTCTTGCATAGAAGTCAGTAAGGGATATGCCTTTTATATGAGCATACATAGGATTATATCCTGCGTTGATATTGTTCAGAGAGAAGGCTTTCCATTTTAGAAAATCATCACCATTCTGTTTATCAACAGATGCAAAATCAGCGATAAGTACATTGCCCTTAAATGTGACATTCAAGCCGGCTTTATTTGTATGGGCAACAATGACTGTGCCCGATGTATTAACATGCCCGCTCGTGGTATTGATTTTTACTTTATCGGTGAAGTAAGCCTGAAAGGCACGGATGTTAATCCTCTTAACATCTGTTAAAAGATTGGCAGAGAGAGGTGTGATACTCACGGGACCTTTTGCGGAAATTGAACCTTTTTTATTCAGAAGCAGTGATAGAGATAAAGTGCCCGTGCTGTCTTTTGCAGTTGAAAAACGTTCTCCCTTCAGGTTGAGACTTGTTATTAGTAATTCCACCGGCTGGGATACTGTATGATCAAAAAAAGAAATCTTGCCGTCTTCAATAATAAATTCATCAACAGATGCGTTAAAAGGTACGTCTTCATCGCTTTTTACAGGGGTTTTAGTAGGTTTTTTTACCGGTGTTTTCTTATTATAGGAAGCGTCTTTCGGGCCATCCTTTTTTTCCTCAATAAGCGATATCAGGTTCAAAGCGCCCTTTTCATCACGTTTTAAAGTCAGTTCAGGCCCTTTTATTATAAACTTAGACAAGTGCAAGGATTTAAGAAAAGGTTCACAGGAGGCAATTGCTATGTCGATTGAGAGCAGATTTACCAAAGATTTTTTTGTCATATCGTCAATTGCAAAATTTTTCAATGCAATATCGCCACTTACCATGAGAGATGGCGCCTTGTTTTTAGATTGTATAAATGAGACCCTTGAAGCAATGTCCATTGATCCGGAGCGAAGGATAAAATTTTGCTTCACAGGCAAATAGGTAATGTATTGAGGTAAATCGAGGCCTTTTATGTCTATGTCGAGATATGCCTCACGGGGTTCTGCAAAGGGTTTTGTCTTCCCCTGTAAAGTATATGGAGTCCCGTTTATATGTGCAGAAAACGAAGGCTGCACATAAGTGTTCACATAATATTCTGTGTTGGAAATAAAAGGAATAGAAACTTTCATATCCTTAATATTATGTTGCACGTTATTTGGTCCATCAGAGAAGTCTATGCGGCCTGAAGATATTACTATATTGTTGATTGAAAAAAGAACAGGTTTCTCCTTCTCCCCTGCACGTCGTTTCCTGAGTTTATCATTCTCTGTTGTTTTGGACACAAGGAGGTCTGAAAAGTTGTAGGACTCATCTTTGTTGCGGATGATCCGAATATATGGCCCGGCAATTTTTAACTCTTTAATAATAATGGCTCTTCTAAAAATTGAACTGATACTCGCATTTACAAACAACTCATCAAAGGAGACAAATGTCTCTGCCTTCGCACGGTCTTTTATTAAAATATTTTTTACTGAAACAGAGAGCGAATATGGGTTAACTCTTATTTGTCCTAAAGAGACTTCCCGGTGGAGATTTTCAGAGAGTTTCTTTACAAGAACCGATTTAACGATAGGGGGAACAATAAAAAAACCTATTATGGAGAAAAGCACAAAAAACCCTGCTAACCAAATAACTATCTTTGTTGCCCGGTGCATTTATACCTCCATATGAGGACTATTCCATTGCCTTGCCTGCAATTTTATTTAAAGTTTATTCTATCCAGATCATCCTTTGAAATAATTGTTATTTTTATGCCTTTTGTCATGATGCAGTCCATCCAATATGCCACAAAACCACGATCCGAAAGCAGATTGCCATCTCTTATTCGCTTGCCGGGTAGATGCCGCACACTTACTTTGCTGTACCGATTATTCAAGTGTGATGAATTCCATAGCCTTACTTTTCTATTATATGAAATATACCATGATTTACAATAATAAATTTGAAAAATAAGATTTATTTCGTATGAAAAACAGGTGCCATGTTTTTTCTGCTTAATAAATTTATGTTCTTTTTATAAATAAAAACATTATATAATAGCTTTATTCATGAAACTTTAAACCATAGAGGGGGTAATGAATGTTGTCTCATACATGGCGCTTCTTCAGAACAGGCGGTTTTGACCAGGTATCCATCGAAACAGGAGCTGATCTGCTATCATTACAGGATCTGGACCAAAAACTCTGGGCAGCCCTTAGTTGTCCTGTGAAAGACCTTGAATTTGATCTGAAAACACTTGAGTTTGTCGACTCTGATCATGATGGCCATATACGTGCCCCGGAAATCATAGAAGCAGTCACATGGGCCGGCTCGGTACTTAAAGACCCCGAATTCCTTGTAAAAGGGTCAGAAGGGGTACCTCTTTCAGTGATAAATAATGAGACGGATGAAGGCAGGGGGCTTCTTTCTTCAGCACGACAAATTTTGAAAAATCTGGGCAAAGGAAATACTGATGTTATCAACATAGAGGATACCAACAGCGAGGAAAGAATTTTCGCTCAGATGAAATTCAATGGTGATGGCATCATTACCGTTGAATCTGCCGACGATGATGCAGTAAGATCGGTTATCACTGATATTATTAACAGTCTGGATGCTGATACTGACCGTAGCGGCAATCCTGGAATATCACAAGACAAGGTCGATCAGTTTTTCAATGAAATACAGGCATACTCCGAATGGCAGAAAAACAGTGAAAGCGATCCTTCCATCCTCATCCTGAGTGATGCTACGGAGAATGCCTTTGAAGCTCTGACTGCAATCAAAGATAAGGTGAACGACTATTTCACCCGTTGCCTCCTTGCGAAATTTGATAAACGGTCTGCTGAGTCACTCAATCCTTCCGATGCAGATTATCTAAGGGTTGCCCCCCAGGACCTTTCTGTGTCTTCAGAATCATTTGCATCATTCCCTGTTGCCATTGTAGAACCTGACAGGCATTTACCTCTTACAGAAGGAATAAATCCGGCATGGATTGAATTGATAACGCGATTCAGAGAAAATGTAGTAGAGCCTGTATTTGGTGACAAAAACAGTATAACAGCAGAAGAATGGGATGACATAAACATCCGATTCACCCCTTATAGAGACTGGCACTCCGCTAAACCCGAGACGTCCGTCGAGAAGCTTGGAATCGAGAGAATCAATGAAATAATAAATGGCAGTTATAAGCAACTTGTTGACGAGCTGATAGCAAGGGATAAAGCATTTGAACCGGAAGCAAACGCTATTTCTTCAGTTGACAAACTTGTCCGCTATTGCCGGTACTTACATACGCTGATCAACAATTTTGTTGCCTTCCGTGATTTTTATGACCATCGGTCAAAGGCAGTCTTCCAGTCCGGGACACTCTATCTTGACGGCAGGAGTTGCGATCTCTGTGTTAAAGTGGATGATATCGCTACTCATGTTGTTTTGTCGAGCTTAAGCCGTTTGTATCTTGTCTATTGCAATTGTATCCGTCGCGGGGGAACTGATAAGATGATCATTGCTGCTGCCTTTACTGCAGGCGATTCTGACCAGCTCATAGTGGGACGCAATGGTGTTTTTTACGACAGAAAAGGACAGGACTGGGATGCTACAATTGCACGGATCATCGAACATCCCATCAGCATAAGACAGGCATTCTGGTCCCCCTACAAACAGGCCGGCAAAATGATCAGCGAACAACTGATGAAACTTGCTGCTGCACGTTCAAAGGCATCGGAAGACAGAATGGCTGTATCGGCAATGCAATCAGGAATGCAAACTGCTTCAGGGAAACCTCCTGCCGAGAAGGCCTTTGATGCCGGCAGATTTGCCGGTATATTTGCCGCCATAGGTCTGGCCATTGGTGCAATTGGAACGGCTATAGCCTCGATTGTAACAGGGCTTTTACGCTTGCCGTGGTGGCAACTTCCCCTTGTGGCTATAGGTGTTATGCTGCTTATCTCCGGCCCGTCCATGCTTATCGCATGGCTCAAACTGAAAAAACGTAACCTTGGCCCTATACTTGATGCAAGCGGGTGGGCTGTCAATGCACGGGCAAAGATCAATATAAAGTTCGGCACATCGCTGACTGATGTAGCAAGATTGCCAGAAGGCGCTAAGAAATCTCTTGCTGATCCCTATGCCGACAAGAAAAAACCATGGGGTCTGTATATCCTGATAATTCTCCTGATTATATCCTGCATTGTCTTCTGGAAGTACGGCTATCTTGCAATGCTTTTAAAACTATACTAGCAAAGAAAAAAGGAGGACATATGAGAGTAAAATCATACTTTAATAAGGGAAAAGTCAAACCAATATTACTGATAATATTTTTAACGTTTTTTATGACAGGCTGTACTGCTTATTATACGAAACCTGGAAAAACCACTGCCGATTTCAACAGAGACAAGCAATACTGCGAAGGGATTGCAAAACAGGAAGCTGCCAGTAAGGGTACCAGGGTCTGCGACGAAACAGATCACTGTCTGGTAAACACAAAAGGCTGGAAAAGGGACTGATACATCATCAAGGTTATTATAAAATATTGCAAAACAACTTGGCATTAAACCGGGACCCCCTGAATTCCATGCCCTCAAACGTGGTGATTTTGAATTCAATAGTGTAACCGTTAAAGACCCCCATAGAGGAAAAGGTAATGGAAAAGGCCGGAATAAATAAAACAATCAAAAATCAGTACAAATATCACGATACCCCGTCCGCTTACGGGCGGGGTAATTCTTTATGTCAAAATATTATAAACTATCTATCCTTTTGCTACTTGAATAAGTAGTTGAGTGAGCTTGCAAATATTCCCACTTGTGCAAGCACCTGCGTTACATCCTTTAAACCTCTCAGCCATGCCGTAGCCTGTAATTTCTCGGGGATAACGATCGTATCTCCTGGCTCGATAGTCTTTATTTCATCACCAAAACCTTTGACTTCCCATCGTGAATTAGATGAATTCCAGTTAAAGAAACCTCCAGCAATCTTCATTGCGCTTCCATCAACCTTGAGAACAAAGATATTTTTTTCGTCGGCATATCTTGTATATCCTCCCGCCTTATCAACATAGTCCCTAAAGCTCAATGCATCTGAATAAAGGTAACTGCCCTGTGCCATTACAGCACCGGAAACATTAACTATATTATTTTTGGATGGTATATACAGGCTATCGCCATCCTCAAGTTCAATATCGTATTCGCTGCCCTTCAAGAGCCGCAAATGCGCCAACTTTATTGTTGTCCTTCCTATGACTTCTGTTTTCCTCAATGAATCAACCATTTTTTGGGTTCCGAGCTGCTGTGCCTGTAAACCGGCAACTTCCTCGGGAGAAACGGCTGTAGATAAACGAAGGGTGCTTTCCGCCATTATTTCTTTTTCAAGCCTGATGATTGCTTCATTGAGAGTCTTTCTTTGGAGTTCTCTTACTCTGGTTCGCAAAAACTGAGCCCCCCTAAGGTACGCCTTATCGGTGTATCCTCCTGCTCGTTCAATCACACTGGACAGGGTTTCTCCTTTTTTAATAATATATTTGCCAGGGAATTTGACTTCTCCAGTTAAATTAACAAAGTTCTCAGACCTCCACTGGGGAATCCGCTTAACAAATAGCCTGCTGTATGGTTGTAGCACAAGATTGTGTTCTGTATCCCCCTCCAAGGCCTTTCCGAGATTTATTCGTCTGTGTTCAAGGCTTGCGCTTTTACCTTCATCAATAATCTGAAAAGATACATCAGCTTCTTCAAGATAGGCGGAATCAAGCACATTGCCTGCTGTGAAGACCAAATCTTTTATTGTCATGCTTTCGCCGTACTGGTATGTACCTGGCTTTAGCACTTCACCGTCAACAGATACTAATTTCTTATATGCATATCCGAGCACAGATTGTAAAACAATCCTGTCCATGTCCTGCAGAAGCATGTTATGCAAACTATCGCCATTGAGGGCTTTTTCAGGATTGAATTTGAGGATCGTAACCTCTTTTGTTGTTTTATCTGTCCTATAAAGTTCAGCTTCTTTGTAATAAGCATCTCTCTGAAGCCCTCCTGCCATTAAAATGGCATCCCGCACATGCATATTGGCATCCAGGTCAAATTGGCCTGCCCGCCTTACTTCACCCTCTACGGTAAACGATGGTTTATCCCGGAAAAACCATTTAGAAAAAACGTAGATGATATCCTGAGCCTTTAATTCAGGGTTTCGAGATTCGTCCTTTGAAGAATAAATTTCTTTGAGGTTTATTGGTACAAAACGTATATTCATTTCCGGCAGTTCAACTCTTCTAATCAGTGCATAATCAAAATATGTTTCAGGTAAAAACTCTGTTTCGTCTTTCATCAGGTCTCTCAACCGCATTCCCGCTTTATACTCATACTTTCCCGGACGTTTTACATTACCATACAGAAAAACAACATTTGTTTCTCCAGCAACAATATTGAATACCTTTATCAGGTCAGCGTCCTGCAAAGTAAAATCTTTTGCCTTTGTCAAGTCTTTGTCATTAACATCGATAACTATCTGTTTTTCTGTCCTTATAATTCTCTCCACCTGTATCTGCTGCATGTACGCTGTCGGGATAATACCTCCTGCAAGGTCAAATAGTGATTGAAGGTCAAATTTATTCCTGAGTTCATAAATTGCCGGCCTTTTAACATTTCCAGCAATACCTACAAGGGGACCCGCAACAGGCACAAAAACTACGTCGCCTGCCTGAAGAATGATGTCTTTAGATTTATCCCCTTTTAAGAATAAATCATAAAGGTCGAAGGTAGTGATAATTTTATCTTTCCTTCTGAGTTGTACATTTCTCATTGAGCCTATCCCGGTGGGGCCGCTGGCTATCAACAAAGCATCTGTCATGGTTGAAAAAGAACCGATGGTATATGCACCCGGTCTCTTTACGTCGCCGAGGACGAAGATGGGGATGGTTTTGAGTGCACCCATAGTAATATCGATATTTGCGCCAACAATCTGTTCCGACTGTTTAATTAATTTTTTTGACATATCTTCAAATGTCATGCCTGCGACAGGGATGGGCCCTATCTGGGGTATCGTTATGTTCCCGTTTCTGTCGACAACCAGGTTATGCTGAGCATTTACCCGTCCCCAGAGGAGGATTCTAACTTCGTCCCCTGGGCCGATAACATACTGGCTTGGAACCGGTATATCCTTCCTGTCTGTTGCTACCCTTATTGATGCATCCTGAAAAAACTCATACCCGAATGGTTTAAGTGCAGTGGAAATATCCTGATATGCTCCTATACTCCGTATTCTGTCAAAAAGCGTATTTCCTTCTGCTTCTCTTGCGATAACCTTCTTTTCTGCCGCTGCTGGGGTTTTATCTGTTTCCATTTTTCCCGGTTCTTTTTTCCCAACATCTTTTTTATCAAGAATCTCTTTGCCTTTTATAACATCCTCCGGCTTTAATCCTTTGAATTCCGGCTTGGATTTCAGTGCCTCAATGGCTTCAGGTGTGAGAGGTCCTTGTATAGCTCCTTCTGCAGCCCTTTTTTGTTCAGGCGACAATCTCTGGAGAATATCTGCCTGCTGTGTTGTAATCTGTTGTGAAACTCCCGGTTGGGCAGGTAGCGGCTTTGGCAGAGGCTGTTGGCTTGTTGCTGAGGATTGGTATGCCTGTCCGGGTTGGGATGTTGCCGGCTGGCTCAATGCTGGTGATTGTGTCGGTGATAGTACAGTTGGTGGAATAAAAGGCAGTTGAGCATTAGCTATATTGCATAATGTCAGAAAACAAACATATGCCGTTATCGTTAAAATCAATAATAATCTAAGTTTCATCTTACCCCCTCAGATGATCCACTTTGTTTCATTCTAAATTTGTCTATATACTCTTTTAAAAATGCGATGAATATCCCAAGAAAAAAGGACGCTATAAAGGATACTTTGACCATCTGAAGTTTCTTTGGTTTAATTGCCCTATCAGGAATCCTTGGCGGATCAATTACCTTGAAGGCAAAATTTTCTTTTACCTCTGCCATCATGGATGTTTCAATCTGCTGGGCAATCATTGAGTATATTTTTGTGCGAATAAAGGGATCAAGGGTTTTATCAATCTGTGATTCGAGGTACTTTTTGTTTGTATCAGCAACCCTTTTAGCTTCGCTGCTTATCAATTCTGTAAGTTCTTCGAGGGTATATTTTACAATGTTGGAGGCTACCTTCGGGTCTTTATGCTGAACCGATATGGTAATCGTATTATCTTTTGAAGAGAAATTAACTTTTAAAATATCATTCAAAGCCCTTATGCCTGCCCACGATTTCTGATCTTCTGTTTTCCCATTAAAAGCGTCACTTTTGAACAAAAGGGATAATAGATTATATTTATTTATAATTCTTTCTTTAAGAATATTGCTGTTCAGAACATTTAAGATATCAGTTACATTTGCTGAAGCCGGGGTTGTAAGGCCGAACTGGGCAGCCGCCATGCTCAGGCTTCCCGTGTCTATCTTTGCTCCTGCGGGCGCTATCACTGCATTTGCCTCGTATATTTTAGTTTCAAGTAGTGCAATTATTGCAGTGATAAAAACAATTACTATAATTATACCGATAATTAGCCTTTTATGTTTCCACACTATCTTCATATAATCAATCAGGTTTATCTCACCCGGAGTGTCTTCAGTTGACTCCATGCATCTCCCCCTTCTTTCAGATAATTAAAATGAAAAATCTTTAAATTTAGCTATTATAATATATTTATCAGTCTTTGAGGTCAAGTTCTTTATAAGGGCTACAGAGACTATTAATATTGAAAATTTTTACAAATTTGTATATACCAAGGGAAGTGCCGGGAGACAACAATATAATTAAAATAGCAATAATCTCCCAAGAACAACATAAATGAAAATATTTGTTATTAGTAGAAATACCAGGAAGGATGTTGTTTCAATGGACAGAATGGTCATGATAAATTTATGTTTAATAAATATCCAGAACAATATTAATGTGCTAATAACTGCTGAAAAAAAGGCTATATGTAGAAGAGGAGTTTTTTATGAACCTGGGAATACTTGAAAATCTGGAAAAGGAGGATCTGAAAAGTTATCTGAGATTTCTCCTCTGGCACTACCGGGTAGTTGATGGTTTCTGGTTTCTCTGCGTGGAAGAGAAATATGACAGGGCAGCGGCAGAATATCTTGACGAGGCGGTATGGGGAAAAATTGCCGGTATGTCTACAAAGGATATTATTCACCGGTTTCATATCAAAGAAAAGGGTTTGAAAGGGCTTGCCAGGGCAATGCAATTTTGTCCCTGGACAATGATTGTGGGTTATAAGATTGAGGAAAAAGAAGACGAGGTAATTGTCAGTGCACCACAATGCGTTACGCAGGTTGCCCGGGTAAAACACGGCCTGCCTGAATTCTACTGCCGTGATATGCACCAGAGAGAGTTTGAGTCCTTTGCACATGCAGTTGATGAAGATATCAAGGTAGAGTGTGTCTTTGCACCGCCCGATCACCCTGCTGATTGTTTTTGCAAATGGAGATTCAGGCTATAGAGCAAGCGCATTCTGCGCTGTCTGTGTTTGTAGGGAAAAATTTACGAAGGCAAGAACCACTTAAACTGACTTACTCTGCAAGCCTTGATTCAAGCACCTGCTCCACGGTAAAATTTTCCAGACCCATGTAATAAGAAGCAACGTCAATCAGTGCTTCCAGAGGGACAAGGCCTACAATCTCGCTTCCCACCACACTGACGCCGTATCGTTTTGCCTCAATCCGGATAAGTTCGACCACCCGGTAAAGGGGTGTCTTTGTAAAATCTGTCATATTTGTGGAAACCTGTGTAATGCCTCTTTCTTTCAATACAATGCCAATGGCCTTACAATGCCTGAGTCCCCCGCTTATATTCCTTATTGATTTTGCTATGGCCTTTGCTGTCTCGATGTTGCTTGTATCAAGGTTTACATTGAAGGCGATAAGGGGTTTACGGGCTCCGATGGCAACTACTCCTGCCGTAGGGTGTATCTGCGCGCTTCCGAAATCCGGCATCCACTCCGGTGTTTTTATTTTTTCTGCCATCCCTTCAAACTGCCCTTTGCGTATTTCGGCTAAATTTATTCTCTTCCTGTTCACAGCCGAAGCTTCATATAAAAAAACCGGGAGCTTATATTTTTCCCAGACTGTCTTTGCTGTCTCCTTGGAAAGTGCAATGGCTTCGTCCATGGTAACATTTTTTAGGGGTATAAAAGGAATTACATCAACGGCGCCCATCCTCGGATGCTGTCCCCGGTGAGTACGCATATCTATAATCTTAACAGCAACACCGACAGCGGCAACAACGGCACGCATAAGAGGTTGCGGCTCGCCGACAACTGTAACAACCAGCCGGTTATGGTCGGCGTCTTTATGATAATCAAGGAATTTTACACCATCAACTCCTTGAAAGGCCCCTATGATCTTTTCTATTTTATTTGCATCTCTGCCTTCGCTGAAATTAGGTACGCACTCGACGATCTTTTTCATTCGCTACCCCTCCCGGGCCAAATGGTATTGTAAAAAGTTTATTGTATTGTTGTGTTGTATGCAATGTTTTTCCAGGTTTTCTCTTTGTTTGGGCAACGACATGATTGCAATGTCCATGACCCACAAGTGGGTGCCCGGTGTTCTGCTTCGCCTTGCGATCCTCCGACACATTGATTGCCCCCTCTCCCCTTTTTTTCCTCCCCCTCGGAGGGGGGAGGGTGTGAACGGGGGTGAGACACAATTGGTGGCCTACGGTCTGCAAGACTCACAACCCACCCGTCTCTGAGCATTTTGCTCGATACTGCCCTTGCAATGAAACCTTGCCTTCCATGCCGTTGCCCACTAAACCTGGATCCACATATACGTTTATGTGAATCCGGAATAAAAACAAGTTCTTGTGTATCAGATAATATTGTTTGTCTTATAAGTGTTTTTTTAAGGGTGGTTGATGTCCCTATTTTAACGAATCTTTTGAAAATATTAATCATTAACAACCATGTTAATTACGATAGATATCATTAAGTTATATACCCCATCTTTCTTTGGGAATCTATACAATATTCCAGGTATTCCTTTACGACACTTTTCGGTCCATAGGCACCTGAGTGTCCGTCGCAAAGGATGTCTGCATCAAGAGCAAATAATTTATTTATCGATTCCATCCAGGCATCAGGGTCGCAGTCGAATTCCTTAAGGAGCGGCGCTGCAATATCCTGCGGAAATAGGACCCTCTTGCCGTTAATATCCACGTAAACAGATATTGAACCGGGCGTGTGTCCAGGTGTGCGGAGCCAGCATAATTGGTGTCTGCCGATGGTAATTATACCTTTTTCACCAAAGAGCCTTGTTTCAACAACAAGAGGATGGAAATCAATATTAAAACAAAAAGCTGCTGTCAGTCTCGTGTCTGCTGCCTCAACTATCTTTGCGTCGAGATCATGCATTATAAGATGCGTGCCGAAACGTTCACGGAAGGCACCAGCCCCTCCGATATGGTCAACATGACAATGGGTCAGTATCATGGTGGAGATATCTTGAGGCCTGAAGCCTGCCTTTTCAATATTATCAAACAATCTGTCAAAACCCTCACCTGAACCGATATCTATCAGGACAAGCTCATCAAGGTCTAAAAGATAAACGGCGCAATCCTTCGCAGATGTAAGATCCGATCCACCAATTCGGTATATTTCTTCAGTTATTTTTTTAGGCTCCAACCTGTGAGCTCCTTGTTATAGTATGATACGATCTTCTAACAATATAATTGTAATATAGTGACTGATTATGGAAATGGCAATCTTTATCGTTCCCGAATCGGAAAGGAGGAATTTTTCGTTCCGGCAAGGAAACGGATCACCCCGAGGTAAGCTTCATGGCATAAGACCCGAGGGGCAATCAAGGAATTGCGCGGAGGTGTACAACATGCACGCCGCACAAGAAAGACCGCAGATTGACACCGCCTGGGCGGAAAAGGACCCAGTCCGGATGGAAACTGTTTATATCCTCCAATTTATCTGATATTATTAAGTCTGTTAAAAACCTATGAATACAGTCGACCTTGCCCCTATTAAAGAACTATATGATTTGTGGAATCCTGTTTATCCTTATTTAACAAGGCATATTGGAGAAATCTACGGCCGTGAAGGCGGAGATATCCTTGAAATGGGACCCTTCTGCGGAGCAGTGTTTTCTATGAAGGTGCAGGAAATCGGTGACTCCTTTTCTATTGCATCGTTTCCGCAGGGTATGAGATATTTTTTCCGTGAAGAAGCGAAAAAACATGGAAGTGACAATCCAGTGAGGATTATAGAGAGTAATGCCTCTCTGGCAGGAGTTACAGAGCTTTCTATTGATCTGGTAATATTTCGTGGCGCATTATTCTTTCCGTCTTTATTCAGTGTTGATTTTTCAGCTATTTACAGGGTTTTAAGAGAAAAAGGGGTAGCAATGGTCGGCGGTGGATTTGGAAAATATACCCCTAAAGTGGTGATTGATACAATCGGTGAAAGATCACGAGATCTCAATTTAAGGATCGGTAAGACTGAAATAATGGTGGACGGATTGTATGAAGACATTAATACCGGCAAGATACCGGGGCATGTTGAGATTGTTTCCGAGGGGGGATTATGGGTGATTATGAAAAAATAGCCCTAATTGCCTACCTGAAGTCCAGAAGAACTTTAAGTGACCCTTTTTTGCTTGCTTTTTTAAAAGCTGCCAATGCTTTGTCCGGTTTGTAAATTGCGCTTATAAGAGGCTTTACATTTATGAGTTTTTTAGCCATTGCCATAAGTGCCGGTTCAAAGGGCCCGCATCTTGAGCCGATAACCTGAACTTCATCAATAACAACACGGGCAAGGTTCATTTCTTTCACGTAGGCAACGGTGGTTTTCAGAACAATTACCCCTCTCGGTCTTACCAGTTTAAGGGCTAGGTCAAAACCGTCAGCAGAGCCTGTTGCTTCAACAACAACATCGTATTGTTCTTTCATTTCCAACTCACCGGCACGAATCGTCTTTACATGCTGTTCCCGTGCAACCCGCAACTTATCTCCATGCCTTCCGGCAAGGGTAACATTAGCCTGTGTAAGGTTAAGGACGAGCGAGGCAAGAATTCCCAGTTTTCCATCCCCAAGCACAAGAATCCTGTCGGTCGGCTTTATATGAAGCTGCTCCAATATCTCAAAGGCAGCCGCCAGGGGCTCAGCAAATACTGCCTCTTCATCGGATATGTTATCCGGTACTTCCAGAAGATTACATGTCGGCAGCGTTATGTATTCGGCAAAAGCCCCATCTTTGCTTAAAATCCCGATTGTCTTCTGGTCAGGGCAGTGTTTTTGAAAACCTGTAAGGCAGTAATTGCAGGTACCGCAACCGCAGTTAATCTCTCCGACCACCCTTTTTCCGACTAAACTGCGATTTCCATTATTAGCATTTTCAACGACTCCAACAAATTCGTGCCCCATAATGCCCTGAAACCCCAGATAGCCTCTCATAATTTCAAGATCTGTATTGCATATACCGGCCAGAGTTACCCGTATCAGAGCCTCTCCTTCCTCTGGTGTGGGAGCGTGATGGTTCTTTACATATTTCAGCTTTCCGTCAAAATAAATTGCTTTCATATTCTTCAATCCTCATCTACCACATCAGTTGCATAGAAAAAAGACGAACATCACCGGGGTGTGCTTTTCTTCATCAAATGTGGCCCAAATATTGTTTTGCTCCCTTATTGGCAAGCTTATACTATCTACTATGTTTTTTAGCACGTCTCCTGTTTGATTAACCGGGTAATTTCTCCCACATCAGGAAATCGGTGTCCTGTAATATTCTGTTTGGAGTATATCAGTTTACCATTGTACTTTACATCAAAGATACCGCCGCCGCCCTCGATCAATTTAATGTCTGAACCAGGATAATTTGTCTTTAGTTCTGCTTCCACACGGGAAGCATGGGGAAGAAAGTTTCAAGCAACGCAATATTCAATAAAAATGTTCATAATGCCTCCTTATTTCAACAAGGGATTCAACCGCCGACGTAATTGATCAATGGCACAATCAAGGTGCAAGCTGAACCTGATCATCAAAACGTTCTTTTAGTGCCTCTGATAAATTCCCGGCAGCTTTTTCATCTTCAAACTCTACCATGAGTTCGCCTCCATCACCTACTACCAGGCGGCCATATTTATTTACTATTTCAGCCACATCAGTCGGTTCAACTGTCCACCAGCCGCGTGTCCTTCTGAGCAGTTCTTCTCCTTTCAACGGTTGCGGTGTTACAAGATCAATAGTCCTGAACCAGGCGCTCCATCCGATCTGCGCCGGCTCTCGCATTACAGGCGCTACCGGATCATGGTAAATGCGGCATCGGCCGAATAGACGCAAACGGATCATTTCAGCACCTCCTTTATAAAACCGTCAATATTTTCATCAAAAGGAAGTGCTTCAGGAGGAACTGCTATCCTGTTAAGCTTAAGGAAATGGGCAAGACAATGCAGGTAGATTTTTGAGACTTGTTCTTTTTCTGATGTAATGCCCCTTTTTGACGATAACATCCATACTTTTTCAAATAATTTCAATCCTGTTTCTCGCCAGCGGCGGAGCCTGCTGTCAAAGAGGGATATATTTAAACGATGCAAAAAATCAGCCTGTGCTGCCTCTATATCTCCAAATATCTGCCGCAAATATCTAATCTGCGGATCAGCTCCCCAGTCATCTCTTTCCAAACGTTTCCCTCCTTAATGCCTTCACCTTAGTAATCCTTGTTAAATCGTATGTTATATCATTTATTAATGGTATCAAGGCAGCCGAAGTGTGTCAACATGTTTTCAGGCTGTAAACCGGGGATATCATCATTTCCCTTTACTTTAAGGCCGATTTTCGATAATATTTTTCTATGAAAAAAATATCTTCAAGAAAAGCATGGACATACCTTGTGTTGTCAGCGATATTCATAGGATCGGTTTGTATCTACAGCGCTTGTGTTGCTGCCCCACCGGGCAATCAAGTAACAGACCTTATAACTTCATTTGGCACCGGCAAAATCAAGGTTAGATTGTACTCCGATTATTTTTGCGTGTCATGCAGGACCACGGAACCCAAAATAGAGCCCACCATAAAAAAACTTGTTCAGAATAACACAATCAGCATTACATTTATTGATGTACCTTTCCATCCCCCGAAATCAATTCTATATGCAAAATATTTTCTTTATATTTTAAATAACAAAAAAGAATTCGACCATGCCCTTGCTGCAAGAACAATTCTGTTCGATGCCGGTAAAGAGAATATTGTGGAAAAGGATAAAATTGAGGAGTATTTAAAGAATAAAAACATAAAGCTTAAATCCTTTGACGAAAAACCCCTGTTTAATCTTTTTGTGAACTACATAAAAGAAGATAACATCAACTCCACCCCCACCTGTGTTATTGAACGTGACGGTAAGAAAGAGATATCCAAAGGTGGGGATAATATCCTGAAATCTCTTGAAGGCCTTAAACATTAAAGGCATGTCCGCAAATAAATGGTTGAAAAAAGATAAAGAGGAATGAGGGAGACCGTTATGAACACTCAGGATATATCAAAAAAAGAATTGTTGTTGTCATCAAGGGCAATAGCCATAGTCGGCCTTTCTCCAAAGGAAGACAAACCGAGTAATACTGTGGCAAGATATCTTAGAGATGCCGGGTACAAAATCATTCCTGTTAACCCCGGGTATGATGAAATATTGGGCGAGAAGTGTTATCATGCCCTTGCCGATATTCCTGAAAAGATTGATATAGTGGATATCTTCATGCGTGCTGACAGCATCATGCCGGTTGTGGAGCAAGCTGTTAAAATAAAACCGAAGTGTATATGGCTGCAACTGGGGATAGTTAATGAAGAGGCAAAAAAAACTGCTGAAAATCACGGCATCACATTTCTTATGGATGTATGTATAAAACAGGAACATGAACGGCTGTTTTCGAAATGACGTTTAAGTATTGTCCTATACTTAACATTAAGAATTTAAAACTCAGAATTAATTTTATGGCGCGCCCGACAGGATTTGAACCTGTGGCCTTCGGCTCCGGAGGCCGACGCTCTATCCAACTGAGCTACGGGCGCAAAGTTAAAGTTATAGATATTTAATTTTATAATTCAATATGATACTATCTATTTACTATACCATATTAACAATACTTGAAAAAGGACAAATTTGATATGAAAAAAGTACTCATTCCAGCCACAATCGGGATCATTATTACTTTCATTTTTTGTGCCTTTGTTGTCATTAATTTTGTTCCTCTTGAACGTCTTGAGCTTCTTCTCTATGATGTAAGGTATTATCTCCATGGAAAAAAAGCCCCTCTGAAAGAGGTTGTTGTTGTCGGTATAGATGATAGAAGCCTTGAAAAAATAGGGAGGTGGCCCTGGAACAGAAGCGTGATAGCGTCTATGATAGATTCCTTAAATAACATGGGAGCAAAGGTCATTGTCATGGATATTATTTTCAGCGAGCCATGGAAAGATGATGACATACTCTCAGCGTCCATAAAGAGGGCCGGCAATGTTATCCTTCCGGTTGTTTTTGATTTTAAAGGGGAAAAAAATAAAATAAGTGATAGTATTCTCTACGATAGTTCCTTCCCTATGGTGCGCGACTCTGGTAATTTTAAGTTATTTCCGCCCATAAGTGCCAATAAAGTACTTGTGCCGCTAAAGAAATTTTCAACAGTTGCGAAAACACTGGGCCATATTAACATGATCCCGGATAAGGATGGGGTCCTTAGATGGGAAATAATGGCTATTGAATTTGACGGCGAAATTTTTCCAAGTGTAAATCTCCAGGCCGCAAGGATTGCTCAGGGTTTGCCCATGGAAGGCATGATACTGAAGGCAGCCTCCGGCATTCAACTGGGGAATGACTTTATACCCACGGATTTCTGGGGAAGGACGCTCGTACGATATTATGGTCCGGAGGGCACAGCCCCGCAGATATCTGCCCTGGATCTCCTTCAAAAAAAAGTAGACCCCTCTAAAGTTAAAGACAAGATCGTCCTTATCGGAGCAACTGCGGTAGGAATATATGATTTGAGGGTAACACCCACAGGGATTATGCCCGGTGTTGAGAAACATGCAAATGTTATAACATCTATATTGCGCAAAGATTTTATTCTGAGGATTACAAACCTTACGGATATCATTATCATCATGATTTCCGGTATAGTTTTTACCTTTTTGATAGTAAGGTTGAAAGCATTGTCTGGTGCCTTGCTTGCCTTGATTTTTATCGGGGCTCTTTATTCAATAACCTATTATTTCTTTTTTAGTAAGAATTTATGGATTGATTTAAGCTATTCCGGAAGCAATATACTGTTTACATATTTGGCTTTAACCGCCTATCGTTATGCAACAGAAGAACGTTATGCCAAAAGAATACGGGGTATGTTTTCAAGTTATGTGACGGAAAGAGTTGTCAATGAACTTATAAAGAATCCAAGCCTTGCAAGGCTTGGCGGCGAGAGAAGGGAGATTACCGTCATGTTTTCCGATGTTCGCGGTTTTACAACTTTTTCAGAGAAACATGCACCCGAACAGGTTGTAGCAATTCTTAACGAATACCTCGGCGAGATGACAGATATCATATTCCAATGGGAGGGCACTCTTGACAAGTTCGTTGGAGATGAGATTGTTGCTTTCTGGGGCGCCCCTTTGCCGCAGGAAAACCATGCAGAACTCGCAATAAAGTGTACTCTTCATATGACAAGGAGATTGAAAGAGCTTCATGCAAAGTGGGAATCTGAAGGCAGAGAATCACTTTATGCAGGTTTCGGCCTCAATACAGGCGATGTTATTGTGGGCAATATCGGCGCCGACGGGAAAAAGATGGACTATACTGTTATTGGTGACAATGTGAACCTTGGTGCAAGGGTAGAAGGACTTACCCGAAAATATGACTCGGATATCATTATAACTGAATCTACCCTGGATAAGATAAGAGGCCTGATTACCGATGGAAAGATGTGGAGATTAAAAGTCGAAGGACTTGACAAGGTCGCGGTAAAGGGTAAGGCCGAGCCTGTTTCAATATATGCAATATCTTCTTTAGAACAAGGAGCGGGATCTTTTGTCATAGAATGCAATGCAGAAAAAGAAGTGGTAAAATTCAATGAAAAATAGCAAAAAATGTTTTTGTAAATAAATACACTTAATTATTATAAAAGGCACGCATGTCAAAACATACGTGCCTTTTTATTTAGTCTTCCACTTTATCTATAAGTGCGCAATAACTTTAATATCCGCCTCCGCCTCCTGCCCGTGAGATGCCGACTGCTGTGCCTGCAAAACTCCCTGAAACATTAGGAACAGTTTGAGTGATGGACCCTGCGCCTGCACCCTTGAACTGAACAGACCCGTTATATGGATAAGCACCGCCGGTTAGGGTCCCCGAGCCGTTAATGCCTGCCATCCACTTGCTGTTTGTAGTATCCCACCCTTTTATTGTAAACTGGGCATACAATCCCCCGCCTGACAATCCTACCGACTGGTTTAACGGACTGCCGTAATAGTTACCGCTTACATCTTTTGTAGCCCATACCATGGGAACCGCATTGTTTGCATTTCCAAAGAACCTTACGACAGCCATAGTTACGCCTGAAAGATAAGCTGTGGGAGTGCCCTGCGTGAGAGAAACAATTCCAACCTCCACGCATGGTATGTTTAATTTTTGAAGAACTGCTTTCCCCCATTGAGTATCATCGTCAACCATTGTAAGGTATTTCGAAGTTTCAATCGCAATACCGGCGCTTACTGTCTGAAAAGTTGTCGGGTTGAATGTGCCCACAGTTTCTCCAAAAGTCACCCATGTACTGCCATGCGTCAATTCAGCTCCGTAACCGGCAGTTCTTCCCTCAATTTTATGGTTGGACCACTTTGAGCCTTCTATATACTGACCGAACATCATTGTATCGTCAATATGTTCGATCATTCCAAACCAGCTGTCGGCCATGGTAAGGCCGGCATAATTACCGCCGACTATTGAATGCCAGACGCCCCATTTCAATCCGGTTATGCCTATATGCTCTCCTTGATATTGATAAGGCCTTCCATATTCATCTCCCATATTATTTTCCATATAATTGTCATTTATTGAAAACATATCATTGGCATTGGGAGTAAAGGTATTTGTCTCAATATTTGACATCAGGTTTTCCGGTGAAATCCCAATGTTCGAATCCATCTCTATTCTTTTGAAACCTCCGAGCATCTCAGACATCTTTGCTCCAGGATATATTTTACCGGTGAAGTCGCCATAAAGTATGCCTGCTTTGTATGAAGGTCCCGGATCTTCATAATAAATTTCCGGATCAATATATACTGCAAAGAATTTTCCTGTTGTATTGTTTCCTATTCTTGTACCGACCCCGTATCCTTTATATGCGCCCCATCCATCCAAGGTGGTATATGTATCGTTGTCCACGTTGAAACTACTGATGCCGGCTCTCCAGACGTGATAATTCTGAGTGCTTGCGGCATATTTCCCCAGTGCATATACGGGTGCCGCAATCTGGTCCGTTGCATCACCGAGTGATTTTTCTGCACCACCCATACCACCGGTTATGCTCCCGTCACTAACCATTGTCTTTGATACTCCATTGTAATATACGAAATCAGTTTCTAAGCTGCTCCAGAACTTCAGGTCATTTGCTGTCCATGCACCAAGAGATGTCATCTCCCAGGAACCATTAGTTGATCCTATGGATGAACCGAGAACATTACCAGCCATAGTGCCGAGTTTTTTCTTTGTAATCAATTTACCGTAAGCAGTACCTTCCATCCAGCCATCATTCCATGTTCCGTCATCAACACTTAAGAGCCAGTAACCGCTGTCGGCTACCCATGCCTCGTTTTTATAATATTCACCGAAGCTGCCTTGTCCGCCGAAATTTCCTGTCCATGTCGGTACCTGTAATTCGTTAATAAAGGTACCGTAAAGTGAAATTCCGTATATACCCCAATTCTGTCCTACTTTAGAAACGGTATTTTTTATAGCCATTGTATAGCCTTTGTCTTCCTGTCCGTTTATAGTATCAAAGTTTGCGAAGAAACCCTCGAAATAAGCACCCGTTCCGTCCATTGTGCCTACGGATACGCTGTTATAAAGATCTTGAGGAGCTATGTTGCCTATTTCTGCAGCAGTCTTCACCTGTTCTTTTACAATACTTCCATTCAGGAGGAACATATTGTCGGCATTATCATAAACCGTTCCGTAAAGGTAACCGTAAAGGTAACCTGCGCTGCCGTCAGGGGCGATATAGATGGCCTTATATTTTCCTGCTGCATCTGTTCCGACTTTTACGGTACCGACCAGACCACGGTATGCGCCGCCGTCATATGTCATATATTTGTTGTTTGCATAATCATAGCTAAAAATATTGGATAAACCTACATTTGTGAGATTAGAACCTGAGCCGACAAAACTTTCGAGTTTGGAAATGTTGGTTGCCATTGTATCATAAAAACTCTGATGCTGGTCCGAAGCGATGATAATTGTTGAATAAGGGGAGAGATCGAGGGACGCGAACTGTGTCGAAGTAACAACATCATAGCTAACACCGAGCGTATTCAATATTTGCGTATTTGCATTAGAATCCCATGGTAGAGTATCCTGAATCAGCAGCGCCTTACCGCCCCCGGATGTTGCATAGGACAGCGTATTAGTCAATATTGCAGCACTATTTCTACCATATTGATAAGAATATTCCAATGATTGCGTAGATGCCAGAACCTTGCCGCCGTTATAGGTATATTCAATGGAAGTAGGATAGGATGATGATCCTTCGGTGGCAGTATATATAATATCAGTTCCAGGCAATAAATTTGTAAAGTAATGCCAACTCATAGGAGTACTTTGTGGAGTGGAAGTTACACCCTGCGTTATCGGATGGGAAGTATCTGCAACATAGTTATAACCAGTATTAATCCCGGAAACATGTTGAACCCCACCGGGCAGCAATGTTGACCAGTTTCCACTGGCCCAGCCTTGATCGCAGGCTTGGATATCAAGGTTCCCGCCGCCGTTGACAAGTTTCCCCATGAAGGTCACACTCACAGAATTTCCTGACCAGAGAGAATTAGCTCCGCCTAAGAGCCCCTGAAAACGTCCCTCAGAAACCTTACTGACAAAACTCAACGGTGAACCTTCTATTGTCCCGATACCTACCATTCTAAAGGGGCTGTTCAATGCATCATAAGTGCCTTCATAGTAGACGCTCTGAGTGCCGAAAAAACGAGTAGTCATATAGGTGTTGCTTATATTCATGAATAATTGATTATGTGACGGATCATCGGAAAGTGCTGCGGTGCCTATTGAGTAAAAAGAATCACCCAATTTTTGACCATTTATTCCGTTCTGGATGGCATGGTCAGGATTATTATAACTGTCTCCACTTACCATTTCTCTGATAACGCCAATGGATTTATTGCCAACGAGTTCTGGTATTATTGTAGTTGTACTCGTTTTATGGTTTGATACGCTGAAAACGGCATCTCCGATGGACCAGCCCGAATCGGTTGTATTATATGTATTTGTAGTTGTGTTGCTTTTAAGTGCATCAAGCCATGTTTGTCCTTCTGTCGGGGCCAGCGTTGTAGTGCCTATGAATCTTTTTACAAGCAACCCGCCTCCTGTAAATAACCCACCTGCAGAATCTCCGGAAGGACTGGTTGTCAGGAAGCCTGCTCTCCCTTCCTCTACAAGTAATCCAATGGCATTACCGCTCCAGGAAGTCCACGAACCGCCTGCATACCCGAGAAATGCCCCGCCTTTGTCAAGAGTTCCTTCAATTCCTCCGCTCCAGATTTTATTATTGTTCGGATTGTTGTAAGTTCCTGCAAAATTTGCAGAGCCGATATTGGTGTTGCTTTCAATGGAACCTGTCATAGCTGCTGTTAGGTTGCCTGACCCGACGAAGTTATTGTCATAAAGCAATCCGCCTGTAAGGGTTGCTGTATAATTTATTGTTGTTACTGGTGCCGGCGGTGGTGGCGGTGGTGGCGGTGGTGGCGGTGGTGGTGGCGGTTCTGGCGGCCCTGATGATGGAGGTGGCGGTGGTGGCGGTGGCCCTGAATCCTGCTGCCCTCCTTCTTTTGGCTTCTCAATTGTTGTCATTGCAGCTACCTGTATGGCAATTTCAGCAGCCGCAGCGCTTCTTGGCGGTGTAGGAGAACCGGTGGAAGATGTGACAAAGGATATGGAGCCGCCTACAATGTTTACTATTCTTCTCTGGGGGTCGTTAGGGTTGAACTGATAACCCTTGCCGCTGATGAAGAGGCATCCGGTAATACCCCGCAGGAATGAGACAACCATATTGGATCCCCTGATTCCTGCTACGGCATTAGGGGTATGGACTTCAAACCTGTTGCCCTCTGCAAAGGCGGAGACTTTTTTAACAAAATCATCGCTGGAGATAGCCTGAACCCTGCCGCGGTGAAGCCTGATGACGCTGCTGCTCTTGTTCCCTTCGAACATGGCCTCTTTTATTTCAGCCCTGGTATTGGAGGCAATCCTCAGTATGTTTCCGTTAAGAAAGATGATCTCCGCTCTTCCGTCGCTCTTTGCGCGGTAGATATCACCTACATCTACGGTGTCTCCCTTTTTGACCGGTGCTGCTACATTTTTCCCGGGTTTCAGTACATCCACCCTGCCTTCGAGAGTGCTGACTTTGCCTGCCAGAAGTGCATGCGACAGGCATGCAAAGGATAAGAAGATAAGGGAAACAACAACAAAGGATAAAATATGCTTTTTCATGGTAATCTCCTCAAAATCTGTACTCTATGCCTATAGAGGCGACAGATCTGTCATAATCGTAAGTACTGATGTTGGCGTTGTCTCTGGTGTAGGTTAACTGTCCGATGATGTCAACATCCTTGAAAATTGTGTAAATAAGGCCGAGAGAATTAGTAAATGTATCATCGCTGAAGCTGTACCCCGGGGTAACACTTAAAGACTGCTGGGCGAGGCTGTAATCATCCCTTCTCGTGTATCGTTCTGCAGAGAGGGAATATTGCACGGAAAGGTTATAGGGGGTTTTGAAAGAAAAAGGTGCAATATATAAAGCGCAAAGGGTTGCATTAAATGCAGCATCATGAAGAATTAATAATACCGTAAAAAGATTTTGCATCAAACCACCATGTTCTTTTATAAAGTTTCGTAAAATATTATATAACTCTTATTAAAGATAGTAGAATTACAATTATATGTCAAGTAATAAATATTATTGGATATTTTTAGATTCTAAGGCAATAGGAAATACTATTGTAAAACATTGTAATACTTGTGTTTTTCAAGTATCTTATCTGTATTGTTGATCGTGTTTTTAAAGTGTATGATATTGGCACGGTAAGCATCAAATATGATGGTATAATTTCCCTTTTGCCCTAAAATCTGTACTCTATGCCTATAGAGGCGACAGATCTGTCATAATCGTAAGTACTGATGTTGGCGTTGTCTCTGGTGTAGGTTAACTGTCCGGTGATGTCAACATTCTTGAAAATTGTGTAAATAAGGCCGAGAGAATTAGTAAATGTATCATCCCTTCTTCTCATGTTAAACACCGTATTGTCGTGTTTGTATTTTGTGAATGCAGCATCCGATGAGTACTGTAATTTGAGGTTTTTCTTCAAGGGGTAAAGGAAGCTCAGACTGAATCTGTCCTCATCGTAGGACCAGTTGTGTCCGTCTGTTCCCATTGCAGTATAGGTATACTTAAGAGTAAAGAGTCCTGTTCCTTCTTTGAAAAAATATGTCCATCCGAGAGAACCGCTGTTGCTCTCACCATCCCGGTCTTCATTGGGGTCCTTTGCCGTTGTCGAATCTGTAGTGTTGTAGTATTTATTCCGCATAAAACCGTAGGTAAGCTCCAGAACGTTCTTTTCGTTGATCATGTATCTTGCAGTCGGGGTAAATCCCATCGTGATAAGATACCGGGTATCCTGCCACCAGGCGAGCTTATTGAGGAAGTCATTGCCCTTTTCCCTCTGAAGGTTGATGTAGCCTAATATAAGAGGCAAAGTAAAAGCAACCTTGCTGAAGCTGTATCCCGGAGTAACGCTTAAGGACTGCTGAGCGAGGTTGTAATCATCCCTTCTCATGTACCGTTCTGCAGAGAGGGAATATTGCACGGAAAGGTTGTAGGGGGTTTTGAAAGAAAAAGGTGCAATATACATGGCGCGGAGTGTTGTATTAAGTGCAGTATCTTCCTGGCCGGAAACCATCCATGCGTTGCCCGGGTTATCAAAAACAGTGCCCGATGAAGGGCTTGCGTTGACGTTGGTGTCGTATTTGTAGCCTAACCCTATGCTGAACCTGAAGGGACGCTCTGCCTCTATCTTGTCTGTTACCGCCCTTTCATAATCCCTTGCATAGGTAGCAAGATCGGATGTGGGGTCAAGAGTAATCAATGACTTAAAACGCTTCTGTGAGTCCTGCAGCTTCCCTATCTTCATATAGGCGCTGGCAATCTGGAAATCAGCTGCCTGGGCAAGGGTCTTGTCCACTTCTTTTGCATTTTCAAAGGCAGTGATGGCTTCGGCATTTTTGTTCTCTTTAAGGAGAGCAAGTCCTTTTAAAAACTGAATACGGGCAGGGGCAACTCCTTCCTTTTCTCCCACTGCTATCCATTTATTTGCTTCCTCAATATTATCGATCTGATATAGTGAGTCAATAAGTTCTACAAGGGCTTCTTTTACAGGAGGGTTAAAGGTGACGGCATCCCGCAGATGGGGTACGGCCTCTTTGTAATTCTCCATGATTTTATAGGTAAGTCCGAGGTAAAAGGCTGCCGCTGTTGATGTAGGATCAAGTTTGCGTGCCTGGGTAAGGTTTTCAAGACATTCTTCGTAATTCTCTTCTTTAAAATCCTTAATACCTTGCTCCAACGGAGTTTGTGCATGTACGGCAGCAGTGGTCAGACAGAAGATATTGATTACAGTAAAAAGTGATAATACTGTAAAGAGTTTTTTCATCAAGACACCCCCGATAATTATATTTTATAAAGTATCAAAAATTATTTATCTATGTTTGAAATTAAAAGCTTATTTAATACAATTAATTAATAACATAAATTATCGTAAAATACTATGAAGTAGAAAAACAATTTTTAATATTTAATTTAACAGTATGCCTAAAGTAGAATTTGTAAATATATAAAATAACAGATGTTACATTTATGAATCTTCTATTAATTTTCGATTACAAATTGAAGGTTGGTTTTAAATCTTCAGGGTTGATCCCTGTACAAGGGGTGTAATATTTTTCCTGCCTGATTGGCTTAAATCTTTTAAAATTTCATCCAGGAAGACCGGTTTTATATGGCTTATATAAATCGGCATGTTTTCAAGTCCAAACCTGTCGAGATGCTCAATAAGTATGGAAAGCGTCATGTGTCCGGAAATCTTTGCCATATTCTCTAAGCGGTTTGGAAATGAGACGTCGGCAATAATATATTCTATACCTTTCTCTTCCCTTGCCACCTCCCAGAACCTTTGTGTGGGTCCCGTATCGGAAGTAAACATAAAACCTTTTTTACCTTCTTTTATTATATAGCCCACAGTGTAAACGGTATGCGTCATAAGAACAGGTTTTACGGCTATTTTATCTATGAGCGTTACCTGTTCCAATGGTATTTCCTGCAGGTTTACAAAAGCATTTTTTACAGAAGGTATTATTGTAAAATCAGGCCATATGAGATTGTTGAAGAGGTTTTTTGATATAATTTCAAGTATGTTTTTCAGGCTTAGCAGCCTTAAACCTTCCCTGTCCAACATGGCAAGCTCATCAACGAGCGAAAAAATACCTTTAACGTGATCAATATGAGTATGACTTATAATTATGTTCTTTATTTTATGTACCCGGCTGTCGTCGAGTACTTCAGTAGTTGTACCTGCATCAAGTAGAAGAGTATCGTTGATCAGGAAAGAGGTTGCTCTGTAATTGCTCGTTACATTACCATAACACCCGAGTATTTCTATCTTCATTTATTGCATAATATTAAAAAATCCTAATTATGTCAAGATTATTTAGCAAATTTCTTATATAAATGCCTTTCAGGACTTTTGTATACAATGATGCCGCCGATCGCCTGTAAGGCTAATAGATTATCCCGATGAGAAACATCATTTGAATCAAGCCTTGCAAAATGATTTGAAAACATTCATTTGACTTGTAAAATTGTATATTTTAGCTGATAATGAATAATAATATAACATAAGGGAACTATAATGAAAAGATGGTTTGTTGTAAATACAAAGCCGAAAAACGAGGACAGGGCTGCAGGCAACCTTTCAAGCGGGGGTATAGAAGTCCTTGCCCCGAAGCTTAAACTGAGAAAATATAAAGACGGTAAATTCATATATGTGATAGAGCAGATGTTCCCGGGATATATATTTGCGAAGTTTCACCCAATAGATGATTTTCATCTTATAAAGTACACAAGAGGCGTGAAGACGATCGTACATTTTGGCAGCAGGATTGTCCCTGTTCAGGATGAAATGATTGAATTTATCAGATACAGGCTTGAAGACGGTGTTGCAATGCTTGAAAAAAAGCCGTTCAAGAAAGGCGCAAAGATTCTGGTCAAAGATGGACCCTTTAAAGGCATAAGCGGGATATTTGAAAAAGAACTGGAAGGCAAAGACCGTGTAATGGTCCTTCTTGACAGCGTCAAATATTCGGCAACTGTAGAGATAGACGGGGATCTTATTATCAATGAATAAGCAGGGGTATATTAAACCTTGCAAGCGGTTTAAATAATTTAAAAAAACGAGGCAGACCATAGAACTCTACGGCAACACACAGGGACTTAACCACCTTATAAGAAGAAGACTTCTCAACCTATACACAAAAAGAATCGAACCTTCACAGATTATTACCTTTGACACAGCAAAAAACATAATGCAAATCTCGAGAGAAATATCGAGACAAGTAGGTCTTATTATAAACCGCAGGGGGCTTGTCGAATATGTGGTTGTTGGAGAGAAAGGAAGGATCGAGATACCCCATCTCGTGACTGAGAGAGTTGGAAGGGAAAGATTCAGAGGAGTACGTTTTGTCCATACGCACTTAGAAGGAGAGCTTCTCTCAAAAGAGGACTTAACCGACCTTGCTATATTGCAGCTTGATCTCATTGCTGCTATCACCGCAAGAAGAGGTGAGTCAACAGAGATGATACATATCGGCCATCTTATACCGGAGGATAAAAACGGAAAGGCATGGGAATTTATTGGTCCCGTGGAAATACAAGACCTTGAAATTGATTTCATCGGGCTTGTAAATGAGCTTGAAAATGAGTTTGTTAAGACCAGAGGAAGCCTTTATGTGCTTGGTGAAGGCAGGGAAAAGGCTGTCCTTGTATGCGTTGTCCTACCCGGCAAGCACAAAGACGTGGAAGACAATATGGCCGAAACAAAAGACCTTTGCTATTCCGCAGGTATAATCGTATTGGATACGGCAATACAAAAGCCGAAGGAATTGCATCCGAAGTATCTTATAGGCAAAGGCAAATTAGAAGAAACAATCATGAAATGCCGGCAGCAGGATGCAGACCTCCTTGTTTTTGATGAGGGATTAACCCCGGGGCAGATAAAAAATATCTCTGCCTTGACAGAACTGAAGGTTATTGATAGGAATCAATTGATACTCGATATTTTTGCTCAACGGGCAAATACAAACGAATCAAAGATCCAGGTTGAGCTTGCCCAGCTTAATTATATTCTTCCACGTCTTGCAGATAAAAATACCGCTCTTTCCCGGTTGACCGGCGGAATAGGCACCAGAGGGCCTGGTGAGACAAAACTTGAGGTTAATAAGAGCAGGATACGTGCAAGGATTGCATTTCTGGAAAAGAAACTTGAAGAAATACGAAAAATACGGGATAAAAAGAGGGAGAGAAGAAGGGACTCAAATATACCCATCGTATCAATTGTCGGGTATACAAATTCAGGCAAATCAACATTACTTAACCTGCTTACAAAAAGCAATGTTGAGACAGAAGACAGATCTTTCAGCACATTAAATCCTACAACGCGGCTTATAAAATACCCTGAAAGGAAAAACATAATCGTAACGGATACGGTTGGTTTTATCAAAGATCTGCCCGAAGTGCTGCTAAGAGCTTTCATTGCTACCCTTGAAGAACTGGAAGATGCGGACATCCTGTTGCATCTTGTGGATATAAGCTCATCTGACTTTGAAGAGAAGATGAATGTTGTGGAAAAACTCATTACAAAATTAAACCTTAAAGAGAAAAAATTATTTGTTGTTTTTAACAAGATTGACAAGATTGACAGGGCATTCCTCAATCGCATAGAAGACCGTTACCGGGCAGTCTCCATATCATGCAAAAAAAAGGAAGGAATAGAGCGACTACTTCAGGCAATCGAGATGGAACTTTCCGAAGGACATTCTAAAGTTGAGTTTCTAACAGAGACATAAAATATGCCTTGACATCAGGCGATATACGACCGAAGTCCATCCTGTCTATAAAATCTCTGACAGACAGGTCTTTTGTCTCCCGGAATACTGCGTTTATCTTTGCACAAATATTGCCCATGTCATCTTCTACCCAGGCAGATGCATGGAAGTTCCTGCCCTTAACCTTTATAACCTTCCCTTTGGCGACATAAGAAGAATTGCACATAACCGGTTTTAAAAATTCCATTTCAACATGCCGGGTCATACATATCTTTTTTGTCTCCATGAATATGATATACCAGATAATGACATCGAGGATGCCGAAGATCATGCCCCCATGCAAAACATCCCTGTAACCCTCAAACCTGTTATTAATACTGAAGTTACAATATACCATGTCGTCTTTATGGTACATCTTCAGTTTTAATCCGTCTTCCCTGTCTAGATCGCAGAAAAAAGAACCTTTATATGTTGGCAGCATACCTTCCATTTCATCCTCCGTTTAAAACAACATTCTAAGTCTCTTCTTTGTTTTTAAGGCCTTTCATTTAAGTACTTCATTCCCAGTTGTCCGCAGGCCCCGCCAATGTCTTTTCCCCTGGATTCCCTTACAATAACGGTGAAGTGTTTGTTCAGGAGATAAGCATGAAATTGCTCTATAGTTTTATCCGGCGGTGTCTTAAAGTCAACATATGGTGATTCATTGTAAGGGATAAGGTTTATCTTGCACCGAAGCCCGGCCAGCACCTCGGAGAGAAGTTTTGCGCTTTCCGGCGAGTCGTTAACATCTTTTATCAGAATATACTCAAAAGTAATCCTGTTGCGATTACCTCCTTTAAAGCCTTTTACATAATCTATAATCTCCCGTATCGGATATAATCTGTTAATGGGCATAAGGTATGTCCTTGTTTTATCATCTGCTGCATTCAGAGATATTGCAATGCCTGCAGCTTTCGGATCTATCGTTTTCAGCCCCCCTATCAAGCCTACCGATGACACAGTAATCTTCCTGTGCGAGAAATCAAGACCTATTGGGTCTTGCAGTATCTCAAGAGCACGCATGAAGTTGTCGAGATTGTCAATGGGTTCACCCATGCCCATGAAAACTATGTTTGTGATTTTCCTGTCGCCGAGATATTGTTTTGCCCCTATAAGCTGCCCTACAATCTCTGATACCTTGAGATTCCTTATAAATCCTATTTTTCCGGTAACGCAGAACCTGCATCCCATCCTGCAACCTATCTGGCTGGATATGCAGAGTGTATTTCTATCTTTTTCCGGTATTAAAACGCTTTCAATAAGATTCCCGTCTTCTCCAAGGAATCCGAATTTTACGGAGCCGTCCGTTGATATCAAGACATCTATTATTTCAGGTGGTTTTAGATCAAACATATCCTTGAATATTACCCGCAGGCCCTTCGGGACATCGCTCATCTCATCGAAATCAAGGGTGTCTTTGTTATATATCCATTTGAAAAGCTGCCGGGACCGGTATTTTTCTTTTCCGAGAGCCCCAATCAGGGTTTCAAGTTCTTTTAGTGTTAGGCCGTAAAAGTTATTCATACTCTGGCTGATTATATGGAATATTTTTGTAAATTATTTTGATAGGATAAAATAACAAAAAAGGTGTGTCCTTTCAACCGTTAAATGTCGAGAGCATTCCGGTCTGGAGTTCCACAAATTTTTTAGACGTACGGCCTGAATGCTTTTTCCCTGTTCTTTCAAAGCGCTTTTTTATCATGGAAAAATAAAGATACTCCAAATGCCGCCAATAACTGAAAAAAGCCTTGACAAAATTTATAGTTATAGTATAACTCTTTAAAGTGGTAAAAAGTGTATAATGGTGGGATAAAAAATGTTCGCCGGAAGATTTGAATACGCTATTGATGATAAAAGCAGAATCAGTATTCCTGCAAAATTCAGGGAGATACTGTCGGCAAATCACGATATGAGGCTGATGGTCACGAATCTTGACGGCTGTATTGTTGGTTATCCGTACCAGGAATGGATGAGTATACAAGCAAAGATATCAAATTATGGAGCTATAAAAAAAGAAGCGCGGACATTTTTAAGATACTTTTATTCCGGTGTTACCGAATGCCTTATAGACAAGCTCGGCAGGGTTCTCATACCGCAATCACTTAAGGCTGACGCAGCCATCATAAAGAATGTCGTAATCATTGGTGTGGGCAACAAAATTGAAATATGGGCACAGGAAAGATGGGAAGAACTGGTTAAAAAAGCAACTTCCGACCCTGATCAAGTAGCCGATATTGTTTCGGAACTCGGTCTTTGATGAATGTCGTACATACACCTGTTCTTCTTGAAGAAGTAATAAAAAACCTTGTAAGTGAAAAAACGAATGTTTTTATTGACGCAACAGTGGGAGGGGGAGGCCACGCGTCTGATATCCTTGAGAGGTACAAAAATGTAAAACTTATCGGTCTGGATGCTGATGAAGACATTTTGAAGATTGCCAAGGAAAGACTATATGAATTTGAAGGAAGGGCAAGATTGATCAGGGGAAACTTCAGGGATCTGAGGGAAATATTAACTTCTGAAGGTATTGCATCCTGTGACGGCATCCTTTTTGATCTCGGTCTTTCAACTTTCCAGATAACAGGGAAAAGAGGATTTAGCTTTAATGACGACAGCTTTCTTGACATGAGAATGGACAACAGGTTGGTGTTAACAGCATATGATGTTGTGAATAGCTACGACTATAAAGAACTGCTGCGAATAATCAGAGACTACGGAGAGGATTACCGGGCCCCGGCTATTGCAAAAATGATTGTAGAGACAAGAAAGAAAAAGTCGATATCTACAGCAAAGGAGCTTGGCAATGTCGTGCTTAAAGCAAAAAGAAGAACAGGGAGGATTCATCCTGCAACAAAGACCTTTCAAGCGATCAGGATTGAGGTCAACGATGAGTTAAGAGGCCTGCAAACAGGCATAGAAGCAGCCATAGATATGCTCTCCCCTGAAGGCAGGATAGGAGTTATTTCTTTTCATTCCCTTGAGGACAGGATTATAAAGGTAGCATTCAAAGATTCACCTGTCCTCAATATAATAACAAAAAAACCTATAAGGCCGGAAAGAGTTGAAGTAAAGGAGAATCCAAACTCAAGAAGTTCAAAATTGAGGATAGCAGAAAAAAAAGGGGGTTAGGGCAGAGTGAACAATGGGGTGTATGTTTCAGTAAAAAGAGACAGAGAAACCAGGAATTTCCCGTCAATCTTTATGGGAATTCTTTGTTTTATCGGTTTCATTTTTTTATCTTTTTTTATAAAGGGTGTATACAGCCATGTCAGGGAAGATTTGTTGGAAATATTGCAGAAGGAAAGAGAGGTTGCTCAAATTAATGAAAATTTAAAAATAGAATACTTAGCGACAACACGGGCAAGATTTCTCGAACTGCAGGCAAAAAAACTCGGTCTTAAGAAAGCAAAAGAAGAAGAGGTCCTGGTATTAAGATGAATAAAAAGGCTAATAGAAGAGCCTTTTTTGTTTGTATGTTTATTTTTTTGATGTTTGTGTCAATAATCATGCATCTGCCGGAAAAAATAAGTTTTCAGAGAGTTTCCACTGATCAGAAAATAGTACCGGCAAATATGAGTATATATATGCAGGAAAATGAAAGAAAGATTATACCGAAAATAGTATCGGTCTCAACAGCTCAGGCAATACAACCGGTACGAGAAACACAGACTGAACAAGCTGCTGTCAACAAAAAGGTGTCTCCACCTGTGCCTGGAAATGATTTTATTGAACCGTCGTTCTTTATGTCGCTCCCCTTAGTTTGCTTTGCCATTAAGGAAGGGCTGATAGAAAAGGAGGGCATGATCCCGGCAGGTAAAGACAACGGGAATGCTGCCCAATGGAAAAAGCCCATTGATATATTATATGACAAGGACGTAGAGGGCTTAAAAAATATCTCAAAAACAATAGGCATAAAACATATGATGTTATTCCTGAAACAGGAAGGGATTATGGTAAAGGAAGGACTTTCTGCAGAAGAAATCATGCTGGGCAGAGGTTATGTCCTGGAAAAGAAAAAGTTGCTATCGCTCTATAGCGACACTGTTTCAAATGAGTATTGCAATCTATTCCCCTTTACCGTTAACGGGACGGTGATTATCGGGAATAATGGGCATTTTGAGTTTACAGCGATGAAGAATAACGCTAAGAAACACCATAATGCAGAGAATGAAGAACGGCTGATGCCGAACCTGATGAACCTTCCAATTAAAGTCGCCCTTGAAAAACTTGCAATCAATACCGCAAAAATAAAGATACACGGGAGCGGCATTGTTGCCGAGCAATTTCCCAAGCCCTTTGAAAGAATAAACGGGGAAACCGAATGCATCATTTACGGGAAAACGCAAAAGCAACAAAACGGTTTCCCTGTCACATTACCGGATAAACGTTGAATTAAGAGGATAAGCCCGGATGAAGCTTGATGAGTTAATAAATAATATACCTGCAATCGAGGTTATCGGCAATACCGACATCGAGATTACAGGTATTACCAAGGATTCAAGAAAAGCAAAGGAAGGTTACATTTTTTTCGCAACAGAGAAAAGCGAAAGGTTTATAAACGATGCAGCAGACAGGGGTGCAAGCGTTATTGTATCTGACGGAGAGGTAAAAACAAACTTTCCCTGTTCCATAAAAACAGATGACCCGAAGGGCCTTCTGGGGAATATTGCATCGAAATTTTACGGCTTCCCGTCAAAGAAACTATATATAATAGGCATTACCGGCACAAACGGGAAAACCACAACAACCTATCTCATCGAGTCCATGCTGAATACTGCCAATAAAAAAGCAGGCCTTATAGGAACCATATCATACCGTTATGACGGTCGTACCTTTAAGGCATTTAACACTACGCCAGGTGCTGAGGAACTGCATAGCCTTCTCCATGATATGAAACTTGCCAATATGGAATATGTGGTGATGGAAGTTTCATCGCACGCTCTTGATCAGAAAAGGGTTGAAGGGGTGGATTTCGATACGGCAATTTTTACGAACCTTACCCACGACCACCTTGATTACCACGGTACTTTCGAAAATTATAAAGCAGCAAAAAATCTTTTTTTCTCACATTTTCTGAAAAAGAGCTCAAAGAAGGAGAAATACGCCATAATAAATGCAGACGATCCCAACGCAGATGGATTTATGCCTGGTCCACCTATCAGGACACTTTTATACAGCCTGAAAAAAACATCGGATGCATATATCACCACCTTCCGAGAAGACATAGGGGGTTTGCAGCTTGAGATGAAATTGATGGGAAAGCCTTTGTCAATTGTATCCCCGTTGATAGGTGTTTTTAATGTATCGAATATACTGGCTGCATCGCTTGCCGGTTATGCTGTAAACATGCCACATGAACAGATAAAAAAAGGGCTTGAAGGTCTTGAAGGCGTTCCCGGCAGACTTGAAAGGGTAAAGAACGGAAAAGGTGCCTATATCTTCATAGATTATGCTCACACGCCGGATGCATTGAAAAAGGTTCTTGAAATGCTCAATTCGTTAAAAAAAGGGAAACTTACTGTAATTTTCGGATGCGGGGGCGACAGGGACAGAGAAAAAAGGCCTGTAATGGGAAATATAGCCTCACAACTTGCAGACTATACAATAATTACATCAGATAACCCGAGAAGTGAAAGCCCCATGAAGATTATAGAAGACGTTAAAAAAGGGTTCATCGGTAATACATGCAGGATTGTGGAAAACAGAAAGGATGCAATCTTTGAAGGGATAAAAATAATAAGACAGGATGATATCCTTTTAATTGCAGGAAAAGGGCACGAAGACTATCAAATTATAGGCGACAAGGTTTTTCATTTCAGTGATAGAGAAGTTGTCGAGGAGTTTTTAGATGTGGCATGTTGAAGAAGTTGTCAAAGCGGTAAAAGGTAAGTTGCTGAGAATCGGAAAATCATCATTTTCCGGAATATCTACAGACTCAAGAACCATAATGGATAATGAGCTGTTCATACCTTTAACCGGTAAAAACTTTGACGGACATCAATTTATAAGGGCCGCCTATGACAGGTCTCATGCAGGATCCATCTGTGAGAAAGGTCGCCAGGATACACTGCATGCCGGAGGCACGGTTATTCTCGTTGATGATGCTATGCAGGCGCTCCTCGATCTTGCATATTATAAAAAAGGGCTCACAAGGTCAAGTATCATCGCCATAACAGGGAGCAACGGCAAAACAACAACAAAGGAAATATTGGTTAATATTATAAAAAAAGGTTTTTCTGTTCATTACAATGAGAAGAACTACAATAATGCAATAGGCATATCAAAAAGCATCCTTTCCATAGAAGGTGACCCACAGTTTTGTATTTTTGAACTTGGAACGAACAACAAGGGAGAGATAAAACAGCTTGCCCGATTGACCGAACCGGATGTATCGTTGATCACAAATGTAAACCCTTCTCACCTTGAGGGTCTTTTGAATCTTGATGGTGTGCTTGAAGAAAAACTGAGCCTTTTTTACAATACAAAAGAGGGTGGGAAAGTCATCGTGAATGCAGATGACCCGAACATTTTGATCCGTTATAAGGACAACCAACATGTATTGACTACTTATGGTATAATCAATAACGCCGATTTTACCCTTTCCGTCGAAGAGGACCTGGGCTGGAAGGGTTCCCGTATTGTCCTCAAATGCCCCGGGGTCGAAATCAGGACAAGGACAACTCTTCTTGGAGGACACAATCTCTATAATATCCTTGCTGCCTCGACTATTGCATGCAGTATCGGAATAGACAGCAAACTTATATCGGAAGGTGTTGAAACATTTGATCCATACATGATGAGGTTCAAGCCTGTTGAGTCCGATAAAGGCTATATCATTTTAGACGATACTTATAATGCAAACCCCTCTTCAATGGAATGGGCAATAAAAACTTTGCTTGACCTGCCATGTAACGGAAAGAAGATGGTCATACTTGGAGACATGAAAGAACTTGGAGAAGAAACATCCTTTTACCACAGGAAGCTGGGCATGTTTTTGAATGATACCGGCATACCCATGATTCTGATAACCGGAGAGTATATGAAGGAAACCCTCGAGGAACTGAATGATGGGAGAGCCATTTTTTTTGAAAATAAGGAGCAACTCATCGATTATGCAGCAAAAAACCTTAAAAAAGGGGATACGGTGCTTGTAAAGGGCTCAAGAGCGGCAAAGATGGAAATTATAGTGGAGGCGCTTAAATAATGTTGTATCATCTGCTATATACGCTCCACACAAAGTTTTCAGTCTTTAACGTATTCAGATATATTACTTTCCGAACGGTCCTCGCGGTTCTTTCGGCCCTTGTTATAAGCTTTTTCCTTACTCCACTGATGATCAGAAAGTTTAACAAGTGGAAGATAAAAAGCGACAAGAGAGAGGATGTGCCTGAAAGGCATACGGAGAAAACAGGAACCCCTACCATGGGTGGATTTGTCATCCTTGTATCGACTATTATCCCCACGCTTTTATGGTCTGATTTGAGTAATTCTTATGTCTGGATAGTAACCTTTGTGCTTCTGTCTTTTGGCGGCATCGGCTTCATGGATGATATAAAAAAGCTTAGAAATGAGCGCGGCAAAGGCGTAACAGGCAGAACAAAGCTTATTTTGCAGATATTCTTTTCTCTTGTAGTAGGTGTGCTTTTGTATATGAAGGGCGGCCTTATCACAGGACTTACAGTGCCTTTCTTTAAAAATATTACGCCTGATCTCGGGATATTTTACATCTTTCTCTGCACGGTTATAATCGTCGGCGCCTCAAACGGCGTAAATCTTACAGACGGACTTGACGGACTGGCAATCGGGCCTGTCTTAACGGTATGTTTGACTTTTATGCTCTTTGCCTACCTTGCCGGCAATGTAAAGTTTGCCCAGTATCTGCAAATATTCTATGTGAAAGGCGCCGGAGAGCTTACAATACTATGCGGGGCCATGCTTGGTGCAGGCATAGGTTTCCTCTGGTATAACACCTATCCTGCAGAATTATTTATGGGCGATACAGGCTCTTTGTCGCTGGGGGCATCTCTTGCTGCCATTGCCATTATCATAAAACAGGAGATTTTACTTGTCATTGCTGGCGGGATATTTGTGATAGAAACATTATCGGTAATCATCCAGGTGCTTTCCTTTAAATGGAGGGGAAAGCGGGTTTTCAGAATGGCGCCCATACACCACCACTATGAATTGAAGGGGTGGAATGAGGGGAAGATCGTAGTGCGTTTCTGGATTGTTTCTTTCATACTGGCGCTTCTGGCTTTGAGTACACTAAAACTGAGGTAAGAAAGATGTTCATGGCCAACAGTTCACTGTTTAAATATTTGCAGGTGTTTACCCGGTACTCAATAACGATAGGAATGATGATATGAACCTTCCGGATAAGATACTTATTGTTGGCCTTGGTAAAACAGGGATTGCAACAGCAAAATTTTTAAGCAGCATGGGAAAAAAGATTACCGTTATTGATACAAAAACAGAAGAAGAACTTAAAGGGGCGCTAAAAGAGCTCCAGGGCATTGAATTTGAAGGTTGTTTCGGGAGCTATAACGGAGAGGATTTCCTTGGTTACCCGCTGATAGTCATAAGCCCGGGAGTGGATAGCGAGATGCCTTATCTTCAGGAAGCACGCAAAAGCGGGGCAAAAATTATCGGTGAAATTGAACTTGCGTCTTCATTTGTAAATGAACCTATTATTGCTATTACAGGAACAAACGGGAAGACCACCGTAACCTCCCTTATCGGAGAGATATTTGATAAAGCATGCGGGTCTGTCTTTGTAGGCGGCAATATCGGCAATCCCCTGATAAACTATGTGATGGAAGGGAAAAAGGCAAAATATGTCATACTTGAAATAAGCAGTTTTCAGCTTGAAACTATAGAGACCTTTCGCCCGGATACGTCTGTTCTTTTGAATATTACCGAAGATCATCTCGACAGATACAGAAGTTATGATGAATACAAGGCTGCGAAGTACAGGATCTTTGAAAATCAGCAGGAAACAAACTGGGCTGTATTGAATAAAGAACTCTCCATCGAGAGGGAGATAAAGGCAAAGACCCTATTTTTTAAAAGCAATACAATATTAAAGGAAGGAGCCTTTTTCTTCAACGACTTTATGTTTGTCAGGCTCATGGGAAGAGAGACCGTGTACAGAAGAGATATATCCCCGCTTTTGGGTATTCATAATACGGAAAACATTCTCTCAGCGCTTCTTGTCTCCCATATATACGGCATAGGGCAGGACGTTGTCGGAGAGGTACTGAAAAACTTCAAGGGGCTGCCCCACAGGGTTGAGCCTGTGAGGGAATTGAAGGGAGTGAAGTTCTACAATGATTCAAAGGCTACAAATGTAGATGCTACAAAAAGAGCCCTGGAAAGTATAGAAAAAAACGTGGTGCTTATTGCAGGGGGAAGAGATAAGGGCGGGAGCTATAAAGTCATCGGTGACCTCATGAAAAAGGTAAAGGCGATGATACTCATAGGAGAGGCGAGTCAGCGGATATCGGAAGAACTGGGAGGATATACAAAGACCTACATTGAAGATAATTTGAACGCAGCAATAAAGAAGGCATATGAAATTGCCGGTGATGGTGATGCAGTCCTCTTTTCTCCAATGTGCAGCAGCTTTGATATGTTTAAAGACTATAAAGAGAGGGGGAATATGTTTAAGGAAATGGTGGAATCACTTTGAAAAAAGTATTTGTTTATCTGACAGCCTCCATTTTACTATACGGCTTCTTCCGTGAGCTTAATGTTGTCAAAGTTCTGATGATCTGTCTTGGCCTCGGAGCTGCCTACCTTATATACCTCATCCCGGCAAAGCATATCATTGCGATGAAATATCCCTTTATATGTTTTGCTCTTGCAGTGACAGTCTTTTTCTTCGTATATCCGAAGATGAGTATCCAATATCCCCTTGATGCCCTTATTATATTTGTTTCTTTTTACGGATTAACCTTTTATTTAATTACAATTGATGAAAAAGGAAAAAATTTGATTAAAGAAATTGCAGCCCTTTCAGTGTTATTTCTTTCCTCTGCCTTCAACCTCTTTATGATCGGGAAAGCGCTTTTTATCATTCCCATGTCCATAGCTGCCGTGTTTTTTCTTTTCGTAATCGGTAAAAACCGTCTGATTCCCTTCATAGCAGGATATACACTGGCTATTACCATAGCACTGATCATCTTTAACAAGGAAGTAAACATACTTGGAGGCGGGGTAAAGATCAACGATGTGGAAAAATATTTGCTTTTAGCAACTTCTTTTGTATTTTTGATCACGGCTTTTGTAGGATTTACAAAAAAGAGCAATTTTATCAAGCTCATGATCTTTTTCGGTTCTATCTATATTGCAACGGATATTTTTATGGTGCTGGGGCTAAGACTTTCAGCCGGGCTTCTGTATCAGCCAGTGGCTGCCCTTCTTGTATTGACGCCGCTTATCGGAATAATGCTCAAAGCGGAAAAGGAGTATATATGAAGCTCATCATATCGGCAGGCGGGACAGGAGGACATATCTTTCCCGGTATTGCCGTGGCTGAGACGTTTATTGCGCAGGGGCAGGATAACCAGGTGGTATTCATCGGGACAACTTTTGGGCTTGAGAGTAAAATTATCCCCCAGTATGGGTTCAGACTCCTTTTCGTTCAGGCACGGCAGTTTCAGGGCAGAAGTGCATTGTACAAGGCTGCCACACTCTTTTATATCCTGAAGGGTATCTGCAGCTGCATGAGGATTATAAAAAGGGAGAAACCGGATGCAATTCTCGGGATGGGTGGTTTTACATCCGTACCAATAATTTTTGCAGGTGCCATCCTCGGCGTACCGGTCTTTCTTCATGAGCAGAATGCTGAGCCCGGACTTGCAAACAAGGTGCTTTCAAAATACGCAAAGGCGACATTCATCAGTTTTCAGGAATCAGGGGAATTGTTTAAAAGCAAAGGTGTATATTATACAGGTAACCCCGTAAGACATGCTGTCAAGGTTCCAAGAGAAACAAAAAGCGATGAAACATTCGGAATCTTTGTATTCGGAGGGAGCAGGGGCGCAAAAAGCATCAATGAATCAGTACTTTCCTTACTTCCTTACCTGGAAGGCTACAAAAATGCAGTTATTTATCACCAGACAGGGGCGGAAGACTATGATCGCATAAAAGAAGCATATGAAAAAACAGATATAAAACACGAGGTTTTTCCTTTTACAGACAACATGGCTAATTACTACAACCGTTCAGACGTAGTTATATCAAGGGCGGGAGCTTCAACAATCTTCGAGCTTGCATATTTCAGAAAAGCGGCGATACTTATACCTTATCCGTTCTCTGCAGGACAGCACCAATGGAAAAATGCTTCTCACGTGGAGAATGTCGGCGGAGGTTATATTGTCGGCAATGATGAGGCAAGCGGAGAAAGGCTCTATGGTGTTATAAAGCATCTCATGAATGAGCCTGCATTGCTTAAGCAGATGGGTGAAAATATCGGCAGACTGTTTGTCGATGATGCACAGGAGAGGATTATTTCAAAGATACAGGAAGAGGTAACCGGGAAATGAAAATATTTCGCATTTTACAGCTAACGGAAAAGGAGAAAATCTGAATACTTTAAAGTTCAAATATGTGAACCGTGAACAGACAGATAACTGAAGACAGGGGTTGAATATGGTTCTTCACAAGATAGAGAAAATACATTTTGTCGGCATCGGCGGTATAGGGATGAGCGGTATTGCAGAGGTACTGTTAAATCTCGATTTTACTGTTACAGGTTCGGATATCAGGAAAACCGATACTACCGAAAGGCTTGAGCAGCTTGGCGCAAAGATATTTTATGGCCATAAGAAAGAAAATGTAGAGGATGCCGATGTAGTCGTTATTTCGTCGGCGGTAAAGCCTGATAACCCTGAGATACAGAAGGCAAAAGAGATTTTTGTCCCGGTAATACAGAGGGCGGAAATGCTTGCAGAGCTCATGAGGATGAAATATAGTATTGCCGTAGCAGGTTCCCACGGTAAAACAACCACAACTTCAATAGTCTCAACGATCCTCGGACGTGCAGGTTTGGACCCGACATGCGTCATTGGCGGTAAATTGAACAGTCTCGGCAGTAATGCAAAACTCGGCGGCAGTAAATTCCTGGTGGCAGAAGCAGATGAAAGTGACGGGACATTTCTCCTTCTTTTTCCGACAATTGCCGTGACAACGAACATAGATCTGGAGCACCTTGATTTCTATAAGGATATCAATGACATAAAGGCTGCATTCTTAACCTTTCTCAATAAAGTACCTTTCTATGGGCTTGACATCATATGCATTGACAATGCGAATATCCAGACTCTTATCCCTCAATTAAAGAGAAGGTATATGACCTATGGACTTTCAAAACAGGCAGACCTTAGAGCAGATGGTGTTACGTACAATGAAACAGGTACAAACTTCAGAGTAATCTATAAAGGATATGAACTGGGCGTCATAAACCTTGCCATGCCAGGCATCCATAACGTTGTCAATGCACTTGCCGCATGCGGTGTTGGCATAGAGCTTGATATTCCCTTTTCCAAAATAGCGGAAGCACTGGAAACATTTTCCGGCGTCCAGAGGAGACTCGAAGTAAAGTGGGATGGGAACATAAAGCTTATTGACGATTACGGGCATCACCCCACAGAGGTTAAAGCTACGCTATCGGCAATAAAGAAGATGTGTAAAGGAAGAATTGTCGTTGCATTTCAGCCTCACAGATACACAAGGACAAAGGCATTGATGGATGATTTTATAACATCATTTAATGAAGCGGATATCCTGATTGTTACTGAGATATATGCAGCTTCCGAAGAAAAAATAGAGGGTATCAGCGGGATGTTTTTTGCAGAAAATATACGTGCCAGCGGGCACAAGAATGTGTTTTTTGTCGAGACGAAGGAAAATGCGGCTGAAAAGATTCTGGAGCTCGCGCAGGACGGCGATACCGTTGTTACTCTCGGCGCAGGTGATATCAATAAGATATGCGACAGGCTGAAAGCGGAATGGGGAAAAGCAGTGAACAGTGAATAGTGAACAGTAGGGGCGGGTTTTAAACCTGCCCGCGGTGAATAGTGAAAGGTAAAAGGCAGGGAGAGATTGAGAGATTGGGGAATAAAAGGTACTGTTTTAACGGATGTGCCCATGAAGAGGTATACATCCATGAAAGTGGGTGGTCCTGTAAAATACCTTGTGTATCCCGCAGATGAGACTAACCTGCTGAAGACGATGCGTATTTTGAGAGCAGAGGGAATCAAATACAGGTTTGTAGGCAATGGAACGAATGTCATTGTACATGATAAGGGGTTTAATGGGGCAATAATCAGGATAGTAAAGATACGGTGTATGCAGTACGAAAGGAATCAAAAAGGCGCAGTTGTAAAGGTTTCCGGAGGAGCTTCTTTAAAAGGGTTTATAAAAGATAGCGCCATGCGTGGGCTTGCCGGTCTTGAAAAGCTATACTGGATACCAGGCACTGTTGGTGGTGGAATCAAGATGAATGCCGGGAGTTTCGGAGCATCCATCTCTGATGTATTGGAGGGAGTAACCGTAATGAACGATAAGGGGAATATTACAACTCTTGATAAGAAGGCTCTTACGTTCAACTACAGGTCATCGCCTGTAAAAAATACTGAGTGCGTGATAAATGCTGTTTTCCAGTTAAAAACAAAGGACAGAGAGAAGATACTGGAAGACATGGAATATGTTTTTGTTGAAAGAAAAAAGAGGCACCCAATGGAATTCCCTTCATCCGGATCTGTATTCAAGAGTGTGAACAAAGAGCCTGCATGGCAGTATGTTGAAAAGGCAGGGCTGCGAGGCTTTAGGATCGGTGATGCCTGTGTTTCTGAGAAACATACGAATTTTATTGTGAATCTTGGCCATGCTACAGCACATGACATAAAAGCTCTTATTGATAGAATAAAAAAAGAGGTATTTGAAAAACTGGGGGTTACATTGGAGGAAGAAGTGGAAATGTGGGGATTCAATGAAAATTAAAAGAAATAGTTTAAACCGTTTATAGTGAACCGGAGCCATGGGTAAGGGAGATATGAAAGAAAAAAAAATAGGGGTTCTTATGGGAGGGAAATCCTCGGAAAGGGAGATTTCCCTGAAGAGTGGAAAGGCAATTCTTCAAAGCCTTATACGCAGCGGTTACAGCGCTGTAGGGATAGATGCGGAGCATAACATCGTAGATAATTTGAAAAAAAATAAAGTTCAGGTTGTCTTTATTGCCCTTCACGGTAGATGGGGCGAGGATGGTACAGTTCAGGGTCTCCTCGAAATGATGGGTATACCCTATACCGGTTCCGGTGTGCTCGGGTCGGCTATTGCAATGGATAAGGCGATCATGAAGATGCTGTTGGATAGAATGGGACTGCCCACTCCTGCCTATGAAGTCTGCTATGCCAAAGACAAAGTCAGGTTTCCCGTACCTTTTGTTGTAAAGCCGGCCAACGAAGGCTCAACAATCGGCATATCTATTGTCAGAAAAAATGGAGAGAAAAACGGGGCTATTAAAAATGCCCTGAAATATGATAAGAAAGTTCTGATAGAAAAGTATATACAGGGGGAGGAAATAACTGTCGGTATAGCTAATAATGAGGTGCTGCCTGTCATTCAGGTAAAACCATTAAAAGGATTTTATGATTTTGAGGCAAAATATACCAAGGGGATGACTGAATATATCATACCTGCAAAGATCGGCAAAAAAGTTGAAAAAAAAGCGCAGGACTATGCGATGACAGTATATAAAGCTTTTGGGCTTTCAGGGTGTGCCAGGGTTGACATGATGGTGGATGAAGGTATCCCGCTCATAATAGATATCAATACCTCTCCGGGCATGACTGAAACCTCCCTTGTGCCGAAGGCATGGGAATATCTTGGCAGGTCATTTGATGATCTTGTTGACGAAATTATAAAGGGGGCTTCTTTAAAAACATGAAAAAAACCCTGTACATCTTTTTTCTTGTGCCAATATGTATTTTATCCATGCTAACGACAATATACATATTTTCAAAAGATGAACCGTTGTTCTTCATAAAAAATATAAGAATAAACGGGGCAAGTCAATTAGGAGATGAAGATATTATGGGCAGGATATCCCCTTTCATTCGGGGAAACCTTTTCAGAATAGACATTCAAAAGATGAAAGAAATCATCACGTCGCACCCGTTTGTAAAGGAAGTAAGGATAAAAAGAGTTTTCCCTTTTTCAATTATCATAGACGTGAAGGAAAAAATACCCTCGGCTCTATGGGTTGATAAGAATGGTGTTATCAGTGTGCTTGATGAATGTGGAGAGCCATATAAAAGGTTAACGAAAGGCGATATAAAAAATATGTTTGTTATTAATGCCGGGGATAAGGCGGATGTAAAGAGCCTGTACAGGGAAACCAATAGCTGGATTACGCAAGGAATTATAAAAAGAAATGCCATATCGGAAATTGCATATGACGAAGGCAGCGTGACGGTTTTTGGTGCAGAAGACGGGGTAGAGATAGTGCTCGGCAAGGAAGACCAGAAGGAAAGACTTAAGAGAGCTGTTTCTATACTCGAAGATGCAAAAAAACGGGGTCTCATGATTAAATGTATAGATGCAAGATTTGAAAAGGGTGGAATTATCCAGGAAAGGAAGGGCTAAAAATGGTTAGAGAAGAAGAGCTTCTCGTAGGAGTTGATATTGGAACCACAAAGATATGCATTGTTGTGGGGAAAGTAGCTGAGGAGAAGATAAACATAGTAGGCATAGGATCTTACCCTTCTACGGGCCTGAGAAAAGGCGTTGTTGTGAATATGGAAAGCACTATTACTTCTATAAAAAAGGCTGTAGAAGAAGCCGAATTAATGGCAGGCATAAAGATTAACAACTGTATGGCAGGCATAGGGGGCGCTCACATCAAGAGCTTCAACAGTAATGGCGTTGTTGCAATCAAAGAAAAGGAAGTGAAAGCCGATGATATTGCAAGGGCGATTGATGCTGCAAAAGCAATTGCAATACCGGCAGACCGGGAAATTCTTCATGTTATCCCCCAGGAATTTATCATAGACGACCAGGATGGAATACGTGACCCCCTCGGGATTACAGGGGTCAGGCTTGAGGTAAAGGTACATATTGTTACCGGCAGCTCCTCCTCTGCGCAGAATATCATAAAGTGCTGTCGTATGGCAGGGCTCACAGTGGACAGTATCATACTCGGACAACTTGCTTCATCAGAGGCGGTACTCACACCGGAAGAAAAAGAAATAGGTGTTGCTCTGGTCGATATCGGAGGCGGTACAAGTGATATTGCAGTATTTTCAACGGGAAGCATAAAACATACATCGGTGCTGCCCTTTGGAGGGAATAGTATTACGAATGACATTGCCATCGGATTACGAACACCTGTTGATGATGCAGAGAAGATAAAGAAGAAATACGGCTGCGCTTTTTCGAACATGATAGGCGCTAATGAAACCATTGAAGTTCCCAGTGTAGGCGGTAGAAAACCGAGAACGCTTATGCGAAAAACCCTGGCAGACATAATCGAGCCGAGGGTTGAAGAGATATCATCCATGATCTATGATGAGATTAAGAAATCAGGATTTGAAAAATTGCTTGCTTCGGGTGTTGTAATTACCGGAGGGTGTGCAAATCTTGAAGGCATTCCCGAACTTGCTGAAAATATTTTCAACCTCCCTACAAGAAGGGGGTTTCCTGTGGGCGTAGGCGGTCTTGTTGATGTGGTAAATAATCCTATATATGCAACCGGAGTTGGACTTCTGGTATACGGGTTCAAACATTCTGATATAAAAAGGCGCAAAATGTATGGTGGTACGCAATCATTAATGAAATTAGTAAATGGTAATAATCTTCTCAATAAAATGAGGGAATGGTTTAAAGAAATTTTCTAAGGAGGTGTTATTGTGAGCAGAGTCTTTTATATTGATGAGGATAACGGTTTTTCAGCAAAATTAAAGGTTATAGGGGTTGGTGGAGGCGGATGTAATGCTTTAAACAACATGGTGGACGCGGGTGTTCCAGGTGTTGAATTTATCGGAGTCAATACGGATGTCAAGTCCCTGAGCACATGCAAAGCCGGTGTTAAGATACAGATAGGAGGCAAATTAACCAGGGGGCTCGGTGCAGGTGCTGACCCGGAAGTCGGCAGAAAGGCAGCGCTCGAAGACACGGAAAAAATTATCGAGCACCTGAAGGGCGCTGATATGGTCTTTATAACATGCGGGCTTGGAGGTGGAACCGGAACAGGTGCATCTTCAGTAATTGCGGAGATTTCAAAAGAACTGGGCGCCTTAACAGTAGCAATTACAACAAAGCCTTTTGCCTTTGAAGGCAAAGACAGGATGAGACAGGCAGAAAACGGGATAATCCAGTTAAAAACCAGGGTTGATTCTCTCATTACCATACCTAATCAGAGACTCCTGTCTATCGGCGGCAAGCACATGACTATCATGGAGGCTTTTTTCAAGGCAGACGAAGTGCTCCTCAATGCTGTAAGAAGTATATCAGATTTGATTGTAGGGTCAGGCCATGTAGTTGTAGATTTTGCGGATGTTAAAACTATTATGAGCGAACGAGGGATGGCAATAATGGGCATCGGGGAAGCCTCAGGCGAAAACAGGGCAAGGGATGCAGCCCAGAAAGCCATATCAAGCCCGCTTCTTGAAGATATTTCAATTCACGGAGCAAGGGGGGTATTGATAAACGTAACAGGCAATAAAGACATGACTCTCCATGAGGTACATGAAGCCTCCTCACTAATTCAGGAACAGTCTCATGATGAAGCAAAGATCATATGGGGACTTGTCTATGATGAGACCATGGAAAGTGCTATGAGGATAACGGTCATTGCCACCGGTTTTGAAGAAAAGGTTGTTGTGGACGAGGATACAAGCGATATGCTCAACAAAAGCAGGCTTTTTGACAATGAAGACCTGCCTCCCTTTATGAAGAAAAAAGTTGCTATAGACTACAAAGAAATAAAGATGAAAAGCGATATGATTGATATTGACGACGACAGGTACGATATTCCTACTTTTTTGAGGAAACAGGCAGATTAATTAGTGGACAGTGAATAGTGAACAGTGAATAGTGAACAGTGAACAGAGTGAATAGTGAATGGTGGACAGTATAGAATGTAGAGTACTTATGTCTGTTAAACACCTGGCATGAATCATGCGGCGTGTGTTGTCCAATCAATTGAAAAAGCAGGGTGCAGGACGCAAAGAGTTTCTTGCATCTGAAAGCGGGACAATAGTAAAAAAATGGGGCGGCAAAATCCCTGTGTGCGTGGTATTTCCGAACACGTACTATATAGGCATGTCCAATCTCGCCGCCCATATACTGTATAAAACGCTGAATAGTTATGATGACGTTGTCTGCGAGAGGTGCTTTCTCGAAGAAAACGGTGAATGCATATCAATAGAGAGCGGAAGGCCGCTCAAGTCTTTTAAGTGCATATTTTTCACAATATCCTTTGAAATGGATTTTATAAACATCCCGAAGATTCTACGTTTTTCTTCCATACCCGTGCATTCTGCAGAAAGAAAAAAAGATGATCCCATCATTGTTGCCGGGGGTATCTGTGTGATTTCAAATCCGGAACCCATCCACAGTTTTGTTGACCTCTTTATCATGGGTGACATCGAGTCAACCGTTCCGGATTTTCTGGAGAAGTACAGGGAAACAATAGGCAAAGACAGGGACGAGGTAATTGATGAGCTGAGCGGGTTTGATTGGGTCTATAATCCGGCAGGACTAAAGGTTTCATATCGGGAAGACGGCACAATCGGGTCTTTTGCTCCAAAGGATTTTACTGTAAAGATAAACAGATACAAAGGTAAAACCCTCGGGACATCAGCAATTATTGCCGATAAAACTGAATTCTCCGGGATGTTCCTTGTGGAGGGAACGCGTGGCTGTCCATCGAAATGCCCGTTCTGCCTTTTGGGGAACTCTTATCGTTTTGTCTGTGATAAAATCCTCCCGCTCAAAACCGATATAGAGGATGTTGGTATTATCGGAGGAGGAGTTTCGTTCCATCCTCAACTTGAGGAAATCACTGCCGCGCTTATGCGCGAAGGCAAGCGCGTGCATTTTCCGTCACTGAGGCTTGATGAAATTCCGCTTTCAATTATAGAGCTTATGCAGGATGAGATTAAGACGTTGACCTTCGGAATTGAGGCAGGCACGGAAAGGTTGAGGGTTGTTATCGGTAAGCCTTTATCGGATCAGGAGATTTACGATAAATTAAGCGCCATACTTAAAATTAAGCCCTTCAATCTGAAACTGTATTTTATGATCGGCCTGCCTGGTGAGACAGCAGAAGACGTTGACGGTATTGTGGAGCTTGTTAAGCACGTGAAGCATGTAATGGTTAAAGAAGGGGCGAAGAGAGGTTTTGTCGGCAGCGTTACCGTCCATGCAAGCCCCTTTGTGCCGAAGCCTTCCACCCCTTTTCAGCGGCTTCCCATGGATGATATGAATGAATTGAAAGACAAGATAAACCGGTTAAAGAGTGCTTTAGGCAAGGTTGACAACACATATTTTACCCATGAGTCCGTGAAGTACAGCTTTATCCAGGCTGTGCTTGCCAGGGGCGACAGAAGATTGAAGGATGTTATTCTGAAGTTTGCAGACAATGTGAGCTTAAGCAGGATTATGAAGGACAGCGCCATTAATCTGAACTTTTATGCTTTGCGGGAAAGGGGTAACGACGAAATGCTGCCGTGGGATTTTATAAAAGCTCAATAATTTTGTCTTTTCTTGGTTTTCCCTTTAGTAGGTCAGCGGCATGATTGAAATGTCCATCTGCGGCGATCTGCTGCGCCTTGCGCCCTCCAACATACATAAAGTATAGTTTCCGGTCAGCAAGACTTGCATCTCATCCACATCTGAAACATTTCTTCCATGCCGCTGCCCACACCAAGCCGAATTCACATAAGCTTCTGTCATGCATATGTGAATTCGGCAATAAAAAGACAGGTGTCTTTATATAAATGAATCAGAATTGGTATTGAAAGATATTCACCATATTAAGAATGTCTCGATAGTTCCCTTTGCAAACACCGTCATACCAGCTAAAACCGTTATATAGAGATGTTGAATTTACAGAGTCTCCGAAAAAATCAAATCCAGTTAATAATCCTGGTGGTATAATGATCATTCGGAGTTGCCCATCTATTGATAATCATCTGAATTGTAGCGTTATCCGGTTAGGAGATTATATGAAAAGTTCTTTAATTTCATTAATTATATTGAATAATTAATTGAACATTGGTAATATCGATAATTATGTCTCATGTAAGGAGTGAACATTGAAGGGGCAATGGATAGGGAGGATAGGCGGAGACATTGAGGGTCATATTATTGCAAATATCGATGACCTTGGAGAGAGGTATGGGGGCGTAGCGTTTGTGCTGCCCGACAATAAGGCTTTGCCATCTTCTGCGGGATTCTTCGAGACGCCTGACAAAGAAACCGACACCTCGTTTAAAGCCTTTACCGCTCCCATAGATCCTCGAACTGGCTTAACCACTGCCTGGACCGAGATTCAAAGCTTGTATCCAGGCGTTAATCACTCCACTGAAGCGACTGTAGACATCTGTTTCAAAGAAAACGAACTTCACTTGACGGCAAAAACCAATCTGGGTACTACTGTAAAGAGCGACATAGTTAAGAAAACATTTTCTACCGTCTCGGACATCAAAGGAGATGTCAGAACTTGGGAGCAATACAAGACGTTTGTCTCCACAATGTTAGGCCAAAGAAACCTTTTCCGGGGCCAACGAAAGCCCTGGAAACTAAGAACAGCTTTTCACAGAAAAGGCAGGTATGATCTCTCTCGCTTTCTATCTAATGACGTTCCTCTATTACATCGACACTTAAGCGCAAAAACGTCACATGTTTTCAATCTTGAAATACCAAATGAGAACGGAGCATTTCTGAATCTTGTTCAACATCACGGCTACCCAACTCCATTACTGGATTGGACTTACTCACCATACGTGGCGGCGTTCTTTGCTTTCAGGGGTTTACCCAAGACCAACAAAATCGAAGAATTTGTAAGAGTATATGTTTTTAACCAGGAGCAATGGAAAAGCCACTGGGGCCAGTTGGTAATGTTAAACATTGCAGGTCTTCATCTGTCCGTCATGGAGTTCCTCGCAATTGAAAACGAAAGACTAATCCCCCAACAAGCTGCCACTACCGTAACAAACATCGATGATATTGAGTCATATATAAGGGAAAAGGAAATCCAAAAAGAATCCAGTTATCTTACTGCTATTGACATTCCAGCTTCGGAACGGAATAGTGTCATGCAGGAACTCGCCTACATGGGAATTACGGCGGGTTCGATGTTTCCTGGCTTAGACGGAGCATGTGAGGAGCTTAGAGAGAAGATGTTTAGTGAATAGCGTTCCACGCCCCCTTGGGAAGGCGAAGGGGACGCCCTTGAAATGTTGAAATACGATGAGGATATAAAATCTTGATGTTTGCCCAGCAGGTAAGCATAGCGAACGTCTTGCAACCGCAGCTGATTTTTGTTTTCGCATATGAGGAAAGATGAAATATAGCATAGAGTTCAAGCCGCGGGCGGTCAAAGATATAAAGGCTGTTCCTTCCAGGACACAGGCTCGGATCGTTGCAAAAATTGAAGAAATGAGCGATAATCTAAGTGGAGACGTGAAACAACTTACCGATTCGACACCTGAATATAGATTACGCGTTGGGGAGTACAGAGTTCTATTTGAAATCGAAGGAGATGCAATCATTATTTATCGCATTCGACATCGCCGAGAAGCATACCGATAAAATGGAGGCTAAAAAATGGTTACCCTAAATGCCCAAATCATAAAAAAGGAAGGGAAAAAAGAATATGCAATAATTCCCTATGAAGAATTCCTGAAAGTCCAGGAAGAACTCCATAACTACGAGGACCTTCGCTGTTTAAGAAAGGCCAAGGAAGCTGAAATAAATGCCCCGACTATTAGTATTGATAATCTCAAGAAACAGATAGGAGAGCGAACAACTCGTCCCATTGGATCAGCCAAAAAGCGGACTTCCCGTTGAACTTTACTGGGCGATGAAGTCAACAAATGAAACCGGATTAAAACCATGAACCCGAAGATAAAGTTACTTGTTTAGGAGGGGACGTGGGATGCCCTTCAATATTTCCATTAAACAGATAGCGGAAAGTAAAATAATAAGTCATAAACCTTCAAAAATGGAATTTTGCAGACACTGTGTCTGAAACATTGTTAGCAACTGTTGCTAACTTATTTAAAATCTCCGTAAATTCAATACAGGCTATGATTTAGACAATTAGGTATAGTTTTCTTGCAACGTGCAAGAAAGTATGAAAACTTATTTTAAAATGTTTATTCTGGAGTGCAAAAGGCAAAAAAGAAGGTTCCTTAAATCGGTTAGTTTCCTGTCCCTGGAACCGGGAAAGCACCTGAGGACAGGTCCCCTGAATTTAAAAAACCATTTTAACAGCCATAGCGCGCAATACGCCGTCTATATTGATTTTCCGGAGATTTAAGAAATGGTTCTCACAGTGAGAACCATTTTATCCGAGAGAGTTTCAGACTTCAGATTTTGTTTTACCAGAAAGAGGGTGGGGAATATCCTTCAATATTTCCATTAAACGGATGGTGGGAAGCAAAATGAACAGTCATAATTTTTTAAAATTAGATTTTGTAGACACATTGTCTACAACATTGCACCAACAGTTGGTGCAAAACAGGAATTTTCTGTAAAACCAATACAGGCTTTAGTTTGGATAATTGAGTAAATTTTACATTCACTGTGAATGTAAGCATGGAAAACTATTTATAAATGTATTTTATGTAGTACAGAAAGGTAAAAATAAGGTTCTTAAAACTGGCGGGTTTTACTCTCTCCGGAAGTTGGAAGGTGAAGGGAACACGCTTGAGATGTTAATGTCTGCGCCTGAAAGGATATCCTTCTTTCAGGGATTGGGAAATACTTAGGGGACATCCTATATTTCTCCTAAGTATTTCCCCTCGGAGTTAATAATGGTTAACTTTTTTTAAGTTTCCTTCTGGCAACCAGCCCCAGGAGACCGGATCCCAGGAGCCAGACGGCTCCGGGAAGTGGGACGTTGTTGGCGGCTAACTCTTGGATATCCCCCTGTGTCAGGGCGCGGTTGTATATCCGGAAATCATCGATGGTTCCAGTGAATGCACCCTGTAAACTGTCGGAATACCATGATTCACGATAAGCCCCAAAACCAGCGTAAAAATAATCACTCCAATAGACATCGAACAGGTTACTGTCAGCCAAACTTATTGTATCGACAAGATTGCCATTTACCCATAATTCGTTTTGATTCCGGGCTTTATAGACCCCGGTGAGGTTGACCCATGTATCTTGCGCGAAAGGGACAGGGTTTGCGGCCGAATACCAGCCGCCATTGGCCAGATGGGCGGTCATGCTCGCGTTTGCCAGATAAAGTTGACCCCCGTTGGCTTGATGGAAAATAAAGCCGCCGTCAGCTGCAGGTTTGACCCAAGCCGAGAAGGTTAAATCCCCCATGCTGACGAAATTAAAATTATGGTCAAGTCCTATATATGATCCTCCTCCGGATATTGAGGAACCACCATTGAAGTAGTAAGCACCATTGGCGTTGCCGAACCGGTCAGCAGTCAGGGCGGCATTATAAACCGTGCCGTTATTACTGCCTGCGGTATCAAAGGCGTTGCCGTTAAACTGATAGTCAGCTATCAGACCGGTCTTTATATCGGCGTAAGCCATCCCGGTCCCTAAAAGCAGCAAACCCGCACATATCATAATACCCATTGTCTTTTTCACGAGATTTCTCCTTTTACCCTAAATTATGCGGCAGCCTTGGCCACCACGGTTAAAAATGGTTTTGGGAATCTCTTCCCACGAATGTAGCCCCGATAAGGTCCCTCTTTACAGAAAGCAACATCTCTCATGGAGGAAAAAGCCCACATCCTATTTCCAATACAAAGCAACCCGGCCATCTGCCATCAAAAACCCGTGGCTTCCCGTCCCGTCGTCGCCGAATTGGCTTTATCAGAAAGATATAACGCTGTAATACATTTTATTTATTTTGTATGTAGGATATCTTTGACAATGTCTGTAGGATAAACACGACAGTTTATGTAATATTAGGGTAAGCCTTTGACATTTGAATCAGTCGTAAAAAAGGCACCGTATTTTGTGAATATAATATTGAATGGTAAAAGGTGTTATTGCACATCTATGAGAATGATGAGGAGTTAAAGAAGTTATATGATTGAAGGCGAATTGGTATAAGTCATTTTTTCACAGCTCCTACCCGCATGTTGCCAACTGTGTTGGGGAATATGGGGCTTTTTGCATAAAATAACAAACTAAATCAGTAAATTGCCGAAGAATAGGGTACTCCCAGGCTTCTTAAAACCATACGCAAAAATTATAAGGAAGCCTAATCTTTGTTGACAAAAAACATGTAAAGGAATAGGATTTTGGCAATTTATTGTTCAACGCTTTTTTTATCAGGTGGTTCATCTTGAAATCACCAAAATTATTTACTAACGAAAGGATATCCCTTGATTACAATATATGTTGATGCCGATGCCTCCCCTGTAAAGAATGAATCAATTAAAGTAGCCAAACGTTATGGGTTGAAAATCTTCTTTGTTTCAAATTTTAAAATGAAGATCCCGAAAGATGAATTGATTGAGACTGTGGTAGTTTCCGATAGCCTTGACGCAGCAGACGATTGGATTGTAGACCACATTGTCGAAAAGGATATAGTGGTGTCGGCTGATGTCCCTCTTGTTTCGCGGTGTATCAAAAAAGGAGCTCGGGTACTCGATCCCAACGGACGAGTCTTCACTGAAGAATCCATTGGCGAAGCTCTTGCGCATAGAGATCTGATGACGTATCTGCGTGACCTGGGGACAATGACAGGCGGCTCAACTCCCCGAAAAAAACGGGACAGCTCTCGCTTCCTGCAGCGCCTTGATGACCTGATCCAGGCAATTCTCAGAGGAAAATGATAGTAAGCTTGAAGAGTGATAGCCCGTAAAACATCGTCTTTATTGACTTTGCAGAGATTTGAGCAATTGCCGCAACTGTTGCGGCAATTGCCTTGTATAGGTCTTCGGACCTCCTATCATAACTCACCAACTCGCTCATAAGGCTGTCCATGTTATACCCTTTTATTACAAATTGCCCAAAAAAACAGCATTTCAAGCCCTGAAATTGGCCATTTTCCATGCATAAAACTACTTATTTCAATGGGTTAGTTTGGCCCGACCCAAATCTACTCGAATGTCCCGGCAATCCCCCTGGCGGTCCCCCCTTTTTTTCTGAAGCCTTCACTTTTTCATTGTAAAATGATTAAAATTACAGGAAAATAAATTCAATGGCACTTACGCTTTCAGATAATGATATAAACCTCCTGATAGATGAGAACAAGCCATTACCTGCCGATTTCATGACAAAGATCCAGACCCGTCCAAAAAAGGGTCATAAGGAATCAGAGCTTGACGTAAACGGGGCCAATGGAAGCGAGTTTCGTCTCATTATGAGACAGAGCTTGTTTAATCCATTAGATTTTTCTGTCATTCTGGCATATAGACCTCCAAAATCCAGCCAGCTTTTCCGTATTCGTCGCTATAATGGAAAGAGTCATGAACACACAAATTTCATTGAAATGGAGACATTCTACGGATATCATATACACATGGCTACCGAAAGATATCAGGAGATAGGGGCAAGGGAAGACACCTATGCACAACCGACAGATAGATTTGCTGATTATCAACAGGCAATAAAGTGTATGCTTGATGATTGCGGATTTGAGCTACCCATAAATCCACAGGGAAGTTTATTTGAGGATATTTAACATGAATGTGGATACTATAGAACGTGATTTTCGTGAAAAAGTAAGTGAGAAGCTAAAGCTTGAATCGGAGGGTATTAATCGTTATCGTGTTTTTACCCCCTTTCTTTTTGAAGATGGAGATCACCTTTCAGTGATCCTGAAAAAAGAAGATGGTTACTGGGTATTGACGGACGAAGGGCACACATACATGCATCTTACCTATGATCTCGATGAAAAAGCCTTACAACAAGGAACAAGACAAAAAATTATTTCAAATACCTTATCTATGTTCAGCGTTCAGGACAGGGGAGGCGAAATTCTAATTCCGATCCAAAACGAACAATACGGCAATGCACTCTACAGCTATATTCAGGCCCTTTTGAAAATTACCGATATCTCATATCTTTCCCGTGAAAGAGTAAGATCAACATTTATGGAAGATTTCAGGGCATTTATGGAAGAGACTGTTCCGGCTAATCGCCGTGACTTCGATTGGCACCACCAATTACATGATCCGGAAGGTAAATATCCTGTTGATTGCCGGATTAACGGTATGTCGCGGCCGGTTCTTGTTCAGGCATTACCCAACGATGATAAAACAAGGGATGCTACGATTACATTTCTACAGTATGAAAAATGGGGAGTTCCTTTTCGTTCTCTTGCTATCTTCGAGGATCAAGAAGAAATAAGTCGCAAGGTCCTTGCCCGTTTCAGCGATATATGTGAAAAACAGTTTTCAAGCCTCGGGGCAAATAAAGACAGAATAAAGCGTTTTATCCAGGAATCAATGGCTTAAAATTTATCCTTCCCCTCATAACAGGCTCCTCCTGATCTCCACCCTGCATAATCAATTTGGTTCTTTGCTCTCAGACATAAAAAAACGTTGTTCTATTATGATAAAAATATTATATCTTATACGCTAAACGCTATTAGGACAGACAAAGGGTATGGACTCCCCACAGGCCTATACTCGGGGGTTTTTGTAAGCCTGTAAATGAGGGCGTAGGCCCATAGCCCGTTCTCGGGTGAGAAGGGGTGGCTCCCATTTACCCGAGGGACGAAGGACGTTCAGTCGCTATGCTCCTTCGGACGTAGGACGTAAATGCATTTACTTGCGTCCCAGCGCAAGCGGACGTCCAAGCGAACATAAGTGAGCGGACATCCTTCGTGCATACGGAAAGGTGGAGGGGGCAACGCAAGCCCCATCGTACATAGCGTCAAAGTGCTAAATAGCCCGTTCTCGGGCGCGAAGGGGTGGCTCCGACAGCTTTGCTGGTGGAGGGGGCGACGTGAGCCCCAATATAAGGAGGAACAATGCTGCTTTCCGACAGGGTAATGAGTGTAAGGCCGTCAGGTGTGAGAAAAATCTTCGACCTTGCAAATAAGATGAAAAATCCGATAAACCTCAGTATCGGCGAACCGGATTTTGATATCCCGGATCCGGTTAAGGAAGAAGGGATCAAATGGATAAGGGCAGGATTTAACAAATATACTCCATCAGGGGGTATTCAGGAATTACGGGAAAAACTCCTATATAATTTAAAAGGTAAGAGCATTATATGCGACGATGTAATAATTACTGCCGGCGCAACAGGCGGATTACTGCTTTCCCTTATGGTTACTTTGAATCCCGGCGACGAGGTTATTATTCCAGACCCGTATTTTGTATTATATGAGTATCAGATCATGCTCCTTGGCGGTAAACCTGTTTTTATAGATACATACCCCGATTTTACGATAAAGGAAGATGCGCTGAGGAAGGCTATTACCGATAGAACAAAGATTATACTTATTAACAGCCCCAATAACCCTACAGGTGCAGTATGTTCCAAAGAAGAATTTGAAATGGTCGCAAGAGTTGCAAGGGAAAATAATCTGCTTGTATTTTCCGATGATATATATGATAGATTTGTATTTGAGAGCAACACGAACAAAGTTTATCTGGGTCAGCTATACGATAAGACCCTTACAATCGGGGGTTTTTCAAAAACATGGGCAATGACAGGCTGGAGACTCGGGTTTGTTGCCGGACCGAAAGAGATCATTCAATATATGGTAACAATGCAGCAGTATGTGTTCAGCAGCGTTAATTCATTTGCTCAAAAAGCAGCACTTTTAGCCCTTGATTATAATGTGGATTCATTGATTGAAGGATACAGGAGGAAAAGGGATCTCATCTATGATGGTCTAAAAGATAAATACAATGTAGTAAAACCCGAAGGTGCCTTTTTTATTTTTCCTGAGGTCCCTGGCGGAGATGGCGATAAGTTTGTTGAAAAGGCCCTGGAAAATAACCTGTTTATTATCCCGGGGAGTGTTTTTTCAAGCAGGAAATCAAATGTGCGCATTTCATTTGCTACCAGCGATGAGAACTTATTGAAAGGCATAGAAATATTGAGGAAAATGGCGTGAGAGAGACAGATTACAACTTAAAAAATAAAACTATAAAATCATATGCTTATCATTACTTTACAGAGGATATAGACCATGTATAAACAGATATGTAGATTGCTCATAGATAACGGTGTGCGGCTTATTTATACGACAAACAGGGCTGTGGGGCAAACCCTTGAGGCTTTAAAAAAAGAAAACACTGCTTTTTATTCAGAAGTTTCAATAAATGAAAAAATAGCATATGAGCTTGCTTTGACAGGCGGCATGGTTGCTAAAAAGACTGCATGCGTTTTTTCAACAGAAGGATTTTATGAAGCGTTAGACCCCTTGATGAGTTCTGCCTACACCGGCACAGTCGGCGGTTTACTTATCCTGTGTCTTCAGGAAACTGACGAGGAAGTGACGCCCATGGGGCTTTTTTCGAAATTACCCCTTATAATAGCAGAAGGACCTGTTGCGCTGGCCCGCTCCGTGGAGTTCGGATATTATCTGTCAGATAAGTACGAAATTCCCGTTATTATCCAGGCGACACTCGATGAAGGGGGCTTTCAAGGTTCAAGATTCAAGTTTCAAGTTGCGGAGAATGAAGACTCAAAATTCATAAGTTATTATCCCGACACAATTGGAACAACTCAAAAATCAAAATTTGTTAAAAATCCTGCACGCTGGGCAGCCACGCCAAAATTCAGATACCAGTTGCATAAACTGCTCAACGAAAAGACAGAGAAAATCCGTGCAGAATTTGAGCGATATGAAGGGAATATTCTCAATATTGTGCCGGGAAAGACAGGCGTTATTACTAATAAACGTTCATATGCCGAATTTTACGGGGAAGACACAAGTGTTTTATATATCTCAACAGTTTACCCGTTGCCTACAAAACTGGTGGATACTTTTATAGAGCATATGGATAAGATATTCGTGATTGAAGGGGAATATCCGGCTATTGAATTGCAGATACAGGACAGGACAAAAATAATAGCAGAACACATAGGAGTTACTCCTGAGAGGGAAAAGCCGGAGGAGATCATGTATGGCTTCGAGGTGGTACGTGATACACTTGGCGGCGCATCCTCAATCAGTATGGCGCACGGTATTAAAAAAGCCGATCCTGATAAAAAAATTCTTGCCGTGACCTTTGAAGACCACTTCTTTCATTCAGGAATGCCTGCTTTTGTAAATATCCTTTATAACAATTCATCTTTTGTACTTTTAATCATGACAAACGAAAGAGAGGATGAGATTAAAAAGATCATTGAAGGTTGCGGGTTTCACAACTTTTTTCATATAGAGAACATTTCAGAAATAGAACGTTTTTACAATGCAGATGATTTGACAGTCCTTTTCTGCAGGGGGATATTATGATGATGCAATTAAAAATTAAGAATGATGAATGTAAAATTGAAAACCCTGAAATTCATTTCACGCTTTACGCCTGTCCTTGCTTGGCAAGGGCTCCACGCTTCACGTTTTATTATCGGGAGGCAATGTGAAACTCGAGATCGTTTGTGCAGGCATAGGCGGAAGAGGTGTACTCCTCGCATCTACAATCCTGATAGAAACGGCAATCAACGCAGGGCATCATGCGCTGGCATCAGATGAATACGGTATGAGTCAAAGAGGGGGCTCTGTTGTTTCACTTGTTAAGATCGGAGATTTTAAAAGCCCGCTCATCGGGAAAGAGAATGCCGACATACTACTTGCCTTTGAGGAAAGTGAATTTTACCGCAACCTCGGCTTCCTGAAAAGAGGCGGTTTGACAATCGTTAATACCGGAAAGGACAGACTGCCTGCAGAAGTTGACGCCATGCTTTTAAAAAGGAACATCACGTACCTTTCTGTCAATGCTGATGATATTGCAGCGGAAAAAAACATGCTGCAGGCATCCAATATGGCTCTACTTGGTTTCTTTTCTTGTCTGGCCGTTGAACCATACAGCGCTCAGAGCATAAAAGAAACAATAAGGAAAAGGACGAAGGGAAAGTTTTTAGAAAAAAATATGGAGATCTTTGACTCGGGTTATGCAATTGCTCAAGACAGAAATATTCGGGAACATTAACCATATGGAGGTTTTGTGATAAAAGAAGTCGTTATGGAAGTAATGATCGGTAATTATGCAATAGCAAGAGGCCTTGTAGAGGCAGGATTAGACCTTGCAGCAGCATATCCCGGAACGCCGAGTTCAGAAATCATACCGGGTATCATAGAATTTAACAGGAGAGAAAAGGGCAATATCCATACAGAATGGTCCGTCAACGAAAGATGTGCCCTTGAGGCAGCTTTTGGCGCAGCATCGGCAGGTAAAAAGGCTGCCTGTATGATGAAACAGGTGGGATTGAATGTTGCCTTCCCGCCGCTTTTAAGCGCAAGAAGAAAAAAGTTAAGGGGAGCCCTGGTAATAGTATCGTGTGATGATCCGGGACCGCAATCTTCACAGACTGAACAGGATACACGGCTTCTTGCTACGTTGTTTGATATCCCGGTCTTTGACCCGGCTTCACCGAAAGAAGCATCTGATGTTGCATATTCTGCGTTACAATATTCTGCTGAAAAACATACACCGGTGATATTGAGGTCTACCCACAGGGTAAGTCATGCAAGAGAAGCAGTCCCGCTCTACCCTTTTGGAGAAAGGCCTATTACACACATTGAAGAGATAAACGCTCCGGACCCTATGCCTGCCAAACTTGGCATTGTTGCTTCGGGCATGAGCTATTCTATTGTTTCGGATGTAATATCAGAGCTTGGCCTTGAAGCCCTGGTCCCTGTTTACAAAGTTGTTAAAATACCGCACGCCAGATCTCCTGTACCCGGTCATGGATTAAATGGTCTGGAACAACAAAACGAAAATCTTGAATTTGATAAATTTATTAATAACATGGACAAAATATTGGTGATCGAGGAAACGGACAGTGTTCTGGAAGTACTTATTGAAAATGGAAATAAAGTTTATGGAAGATTAAACGGTTATGTCCCGGATGCCGGTGAACTGACCTATGATATTGTGAGAAGCGTAGTTGAAAGGATAACCGGAGATTTAGAGATAAGTACAAACATATTTATGCCTGATCCTCTGATAGACGAATCGCTGAAAGGCATACAGGTCTCACCGAGACCTCCAAAATTATGTGCCGGTTGTGCACATAGAGCATCGTTCTTTGCAATGCGACAGGCATACCCTGAGGCTATTTTTCCCGGTGATATCGGGTGTTATACTCTTGGTATTTCTCAAGGGGCTGTAGATACCTGTCTCGATATGGGCGCCGGAGTTACTATGGCTTCGGGTTTTTACAATACTGTTTATCAGGACAGGGAGGTCATACCTATTCTTGCTTCTGTCGGGGATTCAACATTTTTTCACGCCTGCCTGCCTCCCCTTTATGACGCAGTCAAAAAACAAAAACGTTTTATACTCGTTATTATGGACAATGGCACCACAGCAATGACAGGAATGCAGCCGAATCCGCAGACAGGCATTATGGCAGACGGCACACAAGGCCGCCAGGTGTTGATGGAGAATATCATAAAGGGTTTTGGTGTTACATTTTTGAGAATTCTTGATCCTTATGACATACCCAATATGATAAACATAATAAAGGAGGCAGAGGCATATATCGGCAAAGACGGTAATGGCCCTGCAGTAATCATTGCCAGAAGGGAGTGCCTGCTTCACACAAAGGAAAAATTTGCAGGCGTGTTTGACAGGGCGGTTCTGGAAGAGGGATGTATTGGATGCAAGCGTTGCATAAAACTTTTTGATTGTCCTGCAATGTTGTTTAACGATGAAAAACATAAAATTGTTGTTGATGAAGGTCTCTGTGCGGAATGCGGGATGTGTCTTGTTGCCTGCAGCATATGCAGGCCGGAGAAAAAGGTATAGGTATCAGGCAAAACCCGGTGCTTTCCATTATTATAATAACAAAAGATACGGAAGAACTTCTCAAAGATCTTTTATCTTCAATTAAAAAAGATAAATCCCTGGAGCCGTTCTTAAAAGAGGTAATTGTCGTGGATAACGCATCTGCCGACAGGACCGCTGACATGGTTAAGAAAGAGTTCCCCGGGTTGTTATATATCAAAAATGAGAAAAATGAAGGGTTTGCTGCTGCTGTCAATAAAGGCTTGTCTCGTGCTGCCGGTGAATATATGCTCTTTTTGAATTCCGATACGCTTCTTGTTGAGGGCGAAACAAAAAAGATGCTTAACCTTATGAAAGAAAATCCGGATATCGGGATATGCGGGCCTCAGCTTGTATACCCTGATATGAGGCCTCAGCGCTCTTTTGCGTATGTCCCTTCTCTGGTTTTCGAAATATTTCCCCGTTCACTTATTGAATTTTTATCTCCTGAAGCAATTTCTGCCAGACCTTCTGCATCACAAGATTTGCCAACTATACTTAATGTACCTTCCCTTATCGGAGCTGCTGTCCTGATTAGGAGAAATGTACTGGAGTATCTCGGAGGATTTGATGAAAGGTTCTTCTTCTTCCTTGAAGAAACAGACCTTTGTTTAAGGACAAGGACTATGATGTATGGAAAAGAGGGGAAAACATACAGGGTTGTTTTTTATTCTCATGCAAAAGTTATTCACTTGCAAGGAAAAACAGTTGCAAGAAATTGGGTCCAGGGCAGGATAGAATATAATATCTCTCTTTACAAATTTATCAGAAAGCATCATACTTTTATATATTACACGGCTTTTAAAACTACCAGGTTCATTAAATGCTTCATATTCCTGGTAGTATTCTCAACTCTGCCCTTTTTCCCGGTTAAAGATAAATTAAAGATGTCATATACTTACTATACAAAGCTGTTCCTCTGGCATATTAAGGGCTGCCCGGATAATGCCGGCCTGCGCAGTTAAATAGATGCCGAGCTGTTTTAGCTTTCCAATATAAAGAGCACTTCAAGAGTAACCCTGTACTCAATAATTTTCCCGTCTTCCACCTTGCAGCGTTGATCTTTTACTTTTAAGCCCGTTATGCCTCTCAGCGTTTTGGAAGCCCTTTTGAAACCTACTATTATTGCATCATCAAAACCTTTCGGTGAACTGGAAACCACTTCTGTTATTCTTGCTACTTTGCCGTCTGACCTCATATTTGATACCTCCTGATTTTTTATACAACAAATAAACGAATGTAAAAGGCTAACAAGAAGAATAAGTTGTGTCAACACTAATTTGTTTTATCAAGAGGGTGTATTCAGTTCAAATGCCCCAATAGAATGGGATGCATTATGGTGATGACTGTGTTATCATGATGGCAGGTTATAAGCGACTATTCACAGGTCTGGAAAGGCAGGTACAAGCAATGTATGAAGAACAAATCAAAAATACTTTTAATCAATGTAACGTAGGCAGGTTTATAGGAATAAATGTTTATGAAATAGGGGAGGGATTTGCAAAAGGAAAATTAACAATACGAAGAGAACATATTAATATTTTCGGCAATGTACATGGCGGAATATTATTTACTTTGGCAGATCACGTTGGAGGAGCCTGCGGTAATACTCTCGGCAGGAAGGCAGTGCTTGTTGAATCCTCCATACAGTACATGAAAGGAGCCCTGGAGAATGAAACTGTTTTTGCAGAGGCGGTATTGACATATAAGGGTGCACGGATAGGCAGAATAGATGTAAAAATATATAAAGAAAACATGGAGCTGATAGCAGTTATTCATCAGGTTTTTTTTATAAAAGAGGATGAACATGAACCAAAGGTTGTTGATAATATATAATGGGTGTCCTTGTAATTGCTGTATCTATTCAACAGTAATATTAAACTTAATTTCTGCTTCCGATTTTCTGCAATAAATAGGTTCCAAATAATTTTTACCTGTTATAAATTCACTTTTTAACCCTTCTTTAATCAATGCTTCGCCTGAAATCTTAGAAAAACCTTCTCTGATTATCCGGACATCCCGCATACCGGAAAGAAAGGGCTTACAGAGACCTGTACCGGTTCCAAAGCATATACAAGGTGTTTTTATAATATCCATAAGCTTTTCAGGTCTCATTGAACAATAGTCGGTCAGTCTTTGTACGCATCCGTCAGACACATAATACATGGAAGAAAAGACTTCGCTCTTTTTTGCATCTATCAGCGGAAAAAGATACTGTCCCTCCATAAATGAGAAAGATGATGCAAGTGCATCAAGTGTCGACACTCCAACCAGGGGGATATTGCCGCCCGCATTAAGCCCCTTGCAGAAGGCAATGCCGACCCGTATACCGGTAAATGATCCGGGCCCCAACGTTACAACTAAAAGTTTTACATCATTTATCGTATATCCGTTATTGGAAAGTATGTGGGATATTTCAACGGGGAGTATCTCTGACGGCGCTTTTTTGTTTCTAACATGTCTTTCTTCGATGAGCTTATCATCCATAGACAGGGCAATGCTCAGAAAATCCATGGAGTTGTCTATTCCGAGGACAATTCTATTTTCCAAAAAACATCCTTGTAATATCGTTAAAGAAGGCAAGCGCCATTATGGCAATAAGAATTCCCATACCAACCTTCTGAGAGATTTCAATAAACTTTAGCGAGACCTTTCTTCTTATAACAATCTCTATAATGTGAAACAGGATATGGCCTCCGTCAAGAATTGGAATAGGCATAAGATTGATAACCGCAAGGTTAATACTGATTATTGCAATAAAATATATGAGATTTGTCTTCCCTTCCTTTGCCTGTTTACCGGCCACCTCAAGGATAAGCAGGGGACCGCCGACCTGTTTCGGAGAGATACTTCCCTCTATCAATTTGATAATCCCCACTATAGTTATCTTTGTCATATTATATGTTTGATAAACAGCCTTTACTGCTGCACTGGAAACAGTCTCTTTTTTTATGAAAAACTCATTTGATGCTGCAACACCTATGACATTTCTCTTAATCGTGTCTCCGAAGATGTTTTTGCTTTCCGTTTCCTTCGGGGTTAATGATATATCAAATGATTTTTCATTTCTTTTCACCGTTACCTTTATAGGCTGCGAACCTGTTTGCGCCATGGCATCTGTCAGGTCCGTCCACTCGGAAATACTTTTGCCGTCAATGGCAACAATAGTATCCCCTTCCATAATACCGGCTTTGTAAGCAGGATAATCTTTGTCTACACTCCCCACCTTTGTTGAGAGGACGGAGTATCCGCTCAGAAAGACAATGTAGAAAAGAACAAGGGCAAATAGTATGTTAAAAAAAGGACCTGTGAAGGCAATGAGAATTTTCACAAAAGGCGGTTTATCCGAATATGACCGGTTTTTATCTTCCTCTGGTACTTCTTCTCCGGGCGCTTCGCCAAGCATTTTTACATATCCGCCAAGAGGGACGGCTGATATGGCATATTCTGTCTCGCCCTTTTTGAAACTCAGGAGTTTTTTCCCGAAGCCCAGTGAAAATGACAGAACCTTTACGTTTGCCCACCTTGCAACAAGAAAATGACCAAGCTCATGCACAAGTATCAGGAGGCTCAGTGCAATAAAACCATAAATTATGTTAATAACCATATTATTAACCTCTCATATTTAGTTTCTGTCTGGAAAAGATCCTTTTTTGCCCTGGTGTGTGTCAATTTGTCGACCCTTGACCCTTCCCTTTATTATTTCTTCCGTATATCTCTTTGTCCAATTATGTATTTCCCATATGGTTTCAATATCTTCAATTACCGGCAATGCCGGATGATGCTCAAGAGCCTCTTCTATAAAAACGGGGATATCAATAAATCGGATCCTGCCTTCTATAAATGCTTCGGAGGCAACCTCGTTTGAAGCGTTCAACACTACAAGGGCGCTATCCCCGGCATGAAGCGCATCAAAAGCAAGCCTAAGCGATGGAAATCTATCAATATCAGGCGTATAAAATGTCAATTTGCACAAATCTTCCAGGTTTAGTCGGAAAGAAGGAAGGTCACGAATCTTCCCCTCGTTGATAGCAAAGGAAATCGGGATTTTCATATCAGGATTTGCCATATACGCAATAAAAGCACCGTCCACACACTCTATCATCCCATGGATAATGCTTTCAGGATGGACAAGAACCCTGATTAATTCAGGTTGGATATTAAACAACCAACGTGCCTCGATCACTTCAAGGCCTTTATTCATTAATGTTGCCGAATCAAGTGTCACCTTGTTCCCCATTTTCCATGTAGGGTGATTAAGGGCTTCTTCCGGCCTCACATGTGCCAGAGATGTTTTTGTGTGCTCTCTGAAAGGGCCCCCTGAAGCCGTGATGGTTATGGTTTTCAACTCATGTCTTCTTATCTTTTTCATAACCTGAAAAAGTGCTGAATGTTCACTGTCAATGGGAATAAGTTTTGACCCATATGCCTTGAGCAGTTTTGAGACAATCCTGCCTGCCATAACAAGACTTTCCTTATTTGCAAGAGCAAGGACCTTCTTTGATTTTAAAGCGCTGATTGTAGGCTCAAGACCGATGCTGCCGGGCATTGCATTTACTACTATATCTTCCTCCATGTTTACTATTTCATTTACCCCTTTTATGCCCGTAAAAAGCCTCTTCCGGTCAAAACGTACTTTTTCCTTTAAAGATTCTTCATAGATACATACATATTTAGGTTTAAATTTATCTATCTGTTCATTCAACAACTCTGTATTACCCTTGCAGGCAAGGCTGAATACTTCAAAGGTATCCCTCTGATTATCTATGACCTCAAGTGTGGCACGCCCTATAGAACCTGTTGAACCAAGTATTGTAATTTTCTTTTTCATATTTCCTTACATACCTGTTAAACGATACATATTGTAAAGGAATGGCGCAGTAAAAATAAAGCTGTCCATCCTGTCGAGTATACCTCCATGCCCTGGAATCAGTGACGATGAGTCTTTTACACCCGACACCCTCTTGCCTATGGATTCAAATATATCACCGAGCTGACCGAGAACACCGGTCAAAAGCCCTATAATAATAGATTTTGTTAAACTTAAACCCGATAACCGGCTTGTCAAAACAATGATGATCATACTGCCGAACATGGCGCCAATCAATCCCTCGAATGTTTTTTTTGGACTGATTTGAGGGACAAGGGGTGTTTTTCCGAAAGTTTTACCTGTAAAGTAAGCGCACGTATCACTTGACCATATTGCAAAAAGCAGGATTAAGGGTAAATAGTTGTTCAGCTCTTTTAGCAGGTAAACATAGAAAAGGGGGAGGATGATAAACGCTTCGCCAATGAGGATGACGGCAACTGTCTTTATGATTTTCTTATTTATGTCCTCTTTCTTGCCTCTGTTTGCTGCAAACTCGGCAAAGAGGTAAATCAGAGGCGATGCAATAAGCCACATGAGATATGCCTGATAGCATTTATAATAGAGAGGGACAAGACTGACGATAATAATGAATAACGGCAGGTATTTACCCGGTATTTTTACCATTGTAATGTATTCGAAGACTGCGAAGACAGCAACTATGGTTAAAAGCGCAAAAAACCATTCAGATGGTAAAATATAAAATAAAAAAGCTGTAAGTGGAGCAAGAAGAATACCTGTAATAACCCTTTTTTTTAATTCTCCCACTTTCTAATTTTCCTTTATGTTGCTGTTATTTAATCTCAAAGACATGCGTCTGTTTTCGAAAGAATGGAGTTCCCTGTCCAAAGCAGTCGGGGAGCTTATTTCGCACTCCCGAATCTTCTTTCTCTCCTGGCAAATGCTTTCAAAGCCTCAACATATGCTTCTTTTCCGAAATCAGGCCATAATGTGTCCGTCACATAAAGCTCTGTATATGCAATCTGCCAGAGCAGAAAGTTGCTTATTCTCATCTCTCCGCTTGTCCTTATTAGCAGATCAGGGTCAGGTATTTTCCCTGTATATAGATACCTGGAGAAAACATTTTCGTTGATCCTTTTAACATTTCCTTTTTTTACATCTTCCAGAATCAACTTAACGGCATTTACTATCTCTTCTCTTCCGCTGTAGCTTAAGGCTATGCTGAGTGTAAGCGATGCATTCCCGGCTGTTTTATCCATAACATCTTTTATCTGATGTTGGAGTCTCTTTGGAAAATCCCCTAAATTTCCTACTACATTAAACCTTATATTTTTATCCATCATAAGGGGCAATTCGTTTTGAAGATAAACACCCAGAATCTCAAGCAATCTCTTTACTTCCACTTCGGATCTTGACCAATTCTCTTTGGAAAAAGCATAGAGTGTCAGAAAGGGTATTTTGAGGTTTCTTGTCTCAGTAATAACATCCCTGACAGACTCCATCCCCTGGAGATGCCCTTCTACTCTCGGAAGGTTGCGGAGTTTTGCCCACCTGCCGTTTCCATCCATTATAATGGCTACATGGGTTGGAAGCTTACTGCTCTCGATATTTTGCATTGGAGGTATCAGACTTCCAGGATTTCTTTTTCTTTATCAACGTAAATCTTTTCTGCCATCTGTATATATTTATCTGTAATTTTTTGGATATCCTCCTGATTTTTGTGGAGATCGTCCTGAGACAGGAGTTTGTCTTTTTCCATCTTCTTCAGTTTTTCATTCATATCCCTTCTGACATTTCTTATGGCAACCTTTGTGCTTTCGAGCATCTTCCCGCCAAGTTTTACCACCTCGCGTCTGCGCTCTTCCGTCAGTTTAGGAAATGAAAGGCGTATCATCTTACCGTCGGACATAGGATTGACCCCGATATCCGATTTCTGGATTGCCTTTTCTATTTCACCTATGATAGATATTTCCCAGGGCTGTATTGTAATGGTTCTGCTGTCCGGCGCTCCTATTGCTGCAACCTGGTTTAAGGGTGTGGGCTGGTTATAGTAGCTAACCCGAATATCTTCGAGAAGAGAGACAGATGCTACACCTGTTCTGAGTTTAGACAGGTCTTTTTTGAACGTGGCGAGTGATTTGTCCAGTTTATCTTCAAGCTCGTTTATAATCTCGCTTTTCATAGTACCCCCTTGACAATTGTTCCGATATTTTCTCCCAGAATCACCTTCTTCATATTATCCTTTTTCTTTATGTTGAACACAATAATAGGCAGGTTATTTTCACTGCAAATGGTTATAGCTGTTGCATCCATTACTTTTAAACCTTTGTTCAACACATCAGAATAAGAAATTTCCTTAAAAAACAAGGCATCCTTGTATATTTCAGGGTCTTTATCGTATACACCGTCCACTCTTGTGGCCTTAAAAATCACCTGGGCTCCAACCTCCAGAGCCCTTAATGCAGCAGCAGTATCTGTAGTAAAAAAAGGGTTTCCTGTGCCACAGGCAAAAATAACAACTCTGTCTTTTTCGAGATGCTCTAAAGCCTTTTTTTGTGAGTATGGTTCTACAATACCCCTTATTTCCAGTGCACTCTGGACCCTTGTGGAAATATGCAATTTCGTAAGCGCTTCCTCGATCGCAAGAGCATTCATTAGAGTTGCAATCATGCCCATGTAATCGCCTGTCACTCTGTCAACACCCTGTTTTTCTGCCTTGCCACCCCTATATATATTTCCTCCACCTATTACAACGGCAATTTCAATGCCGAGATCTGAAATATCTCTGATCTGTAGACATATCTCTCTGACCGTATCGGGGTCAATGCCAAAACCTTCACCCCCTGCAAGGATCTCACCGCTTAATTTTAGAAGAATTCTGCTATAGGACATGTTATCCTTCGACTGTCTCACCAAGTTGAAATCTCACAAACCTCCTGATAACAATATTCTCTCCCAGCTTTATAACAAGTCCTTCAAGAAGTCCTTTTACCGTTATATCAGGGTTTTTAATAAAGGACTGATCAAGGAGGCATACCTCCTGATAATATTTTTCCATCTTTCCTTCCGCAATTTTATCAACAATCTTCTCCGGTTTGCCTGAGTCAAGGGCTTGCCTGCGGTATAATGCCTTTTCCTTTTCCTTTACTTCCTCGGGAACATCCTCCCTATTTATATAAATAGGAGTTGCAGCCGTAATCTGCATTGCAACATCTCTTGCAAAATCTTGAAACTCATCTGTTTTTGCAACAAAATCTGTTTCAGAGTTCACCTCTACCATAACGCCTACTTTTGAACCGGCATGTATATAAGAGGCTATAACGCCTTCTGATGCAGCCCTGCCTGAACGTTTCTGAAGTTTTGCAAGACCTTTTTCCCTTAAATAATCAATAGCCTTTTCCATATCGCAGTCTGAGTGCTTTAACGCCTCTTTGCAATCCATCAGGCCTACGCCTGTTTTCTCTCTCAATTTTTTAACGTGTTCTGCTGTTATTTCCATCAGATTCCTCCTTACTAAATTTCCTCAAGATCATCATCATATTTTTCTTCTAGTATACTTTCGTCTATGAAAGGTTTAGGCTCTTCTCCGTTCTCATCTTTACCCTGGAATTCCTCTACATACAATGCCTTCCCTTCGAGAACTGCATCTGCAATTTTCATAGTGATGAGTTTTATAGCCCTGATTGCATCATCATTTCCGGGTATGATATAATCAATGTCGTCAGGATCACAGTTTGTATCAACGATGCCAATTGTTGGAATGCCAAGTTTTCTTGCTTCTTTTACAGCAATATATTCTTTCTTAGGGTCTACTACATAAACAGCGCCGGGCAGCCGATCCATGCCTTTTATACCGCCGATATTTTTTTCAAGTTTCGCAATTTCTCTGTCGATGCCTATCGCTTCTTTTTTAGAAAGGGCTTTTATAATGTCACTCCCTTTTATTTCTTCATATTTTCTTAGTCTTTCGAGGCTTTTTTCCATAGTCTGAAAGTTTGTCATTGTTCCGCCAAGCCATCTGGAATTGACATAATACGTGCCGCATCTTTTTGCTTCTTCCTTGATTCCCTCCTGGGCCTGCTTTTTAGTGCCAACGAAAAGAATGTATTCATTCCGGGAAGCTACTTCCCTGACAAAATTGTATGCTTCCTTAAACATTTTTAATGTCCGCTGAAGATCAATAATGTAAATGCCATTTCTCGCACCGAAAATGTAAGGTTTCATTTTAGGATTCCACCTTTTTGTCTGATGTCCGAAATGGACGCCTGCTTCCAGTAACTGTTTGATTGTTAAATTTGACATTTATCCTCCTGGTTTATACTTCCGCCTTTCGCATTTTGGCAATAGACAGATTTACTGCACCCTATTTCCAATTGAAAGGCGTGCTAATTTGAATGCACGTATTAAATATCACATGATTTCAAATATTTCAATAGAAAATGTTCATAATAGGCATTCTGCCGAAGGCTGTGAAAAACATCTGTGTACTGTTATACATGGTCTGCAGCAGAGCTGGAAAGAAGATGTTTTTGTTCCGGCAAGGAGATTAAACCGTTGTCAATCTTAATGGAAAATTAAGGGATTGTCCAGAGATATACAACATATATGCCGCACAAGCAGGACTACAGATTGATGCTTACAGGGCGGAAAAGAACCTTTTCCGGACGGAAGCTATTTAAACAAGCCGGAAATTATGGCAATACTGTTGAGGCCATAGAGTATCCTCACATATCTGCCATATTGGTCAAGGAGTACCCAATCTTCCGTATTCTTTACTGTCTGGATCATTTTTACGAACACAGGGATGCTTATAAGGAATATCAGGGCATACCATGAGAGCATCTTTGTAAGCATTAAGATTATGATGGCCAGATAAATCAAAATCCAGAAAACAATAAGGCCGATAAATGCACCTTTTTTGCCAAGTCTCACGGCAAGAGTATATTTGCCTGCATCAAGGTCGGTTTTCATATCCGGGAGACTCTGATAATAAAGGATCGAGGCAACCATCAGCCCGACAGGCAAGGACAGATAAAATGGCACCCAGTCAAAGCGGTTCGCAATAACCCAATAAGTCCCTACTACAATAACAGGTCCCATGTTTATCCCGACAAAAAATTCACCTAACCCGTAGTATCCATAACGGATCGGGGGTGCTACATAAAAGAAACTGCTGAAAGCGGAAAAGACAATCAAAGGAAAGATCACAAAAAGATCAAAACTGAACATGATAATAAAGGCGATCAGGAAAGCTATACAGTATAAAAAGATAATCGCCTTCAATAATAAGTCAGGCGAAATCTTACCTTCCTGTATAACACGTGAGCCGCCGATTGATTCACCTGAATCAGTGCCCTCGATATAATCGAAATAGTCATTCGCAAGATTGGTAACGAGATGGACAATAAACGATCCTAAGATAACCAGTAGAAACCTGCCCAGATGCAGGCCGTAAGCCTTTGCAGATATCCATCCGATAAAAAGCGGAGCAAGGGTGGCAATGAAAAAAGGCGGACGACTTGCCTGAATCCAGGCTTTCAGTTTTTCGCTGCTCATGTTATGCCATTCCCAGGTTTGATTCCTGTATAAAGATAGGTGATGCCGAATGTAAGTTTATATTTTTTAACCTGTGTCAGTCCTGCTTCTCTCATTAAATTTGCAAACATTTCCGGAGAAGGAAAATTCATAATCGAGTCAGCAAGATACAGGTATGCAGCCGGATTAAAAGACAACAAACCTGCTATGCCCGGTAATATACGATTTAAGTATAAATGATATAGCCTTTTAAACAAACGGTTATGGATATAAGTCATTTCGAGAACCATTACCTGTCCGCCTGGTATTATTACACGCATCATCTCTACCAGAGCCGCTGTTCTATCGGGAATATTCCGAATGCCAAAGGCAATGGCTGCAACATCAAAGGTGTTGTCTTTAAAGGGAAGGCTGAGGGCATCTGCATTGGCCAGATCGATATTCTGTCCGAGACTTTTTTGAAGAACTTTTTTCTGGCCTACATCGAGCATGGCCTGGACAAAATCTACACCTGTTGCATGTATATCATGAAATTTCTTTACAGCCATAATGGCAAGGTCGGCAGTGCCACAGGCTACATCCAGAAAACGGTAAGTGCGAAGATATCGCATTTTATTTACCGTAAAGCGCCGCCAGGCAACATCACGCCTCATGCTGAGAAAATGGTTTAAAAAATCATATCGCTTTGTTATGGTGGAAAAGATCTCCTTAACCATACCGGTATGTTCAGCCCCTGTAACTTTGGATACTAAGGGATATTGTTTATTCAGACGTTTTTCCATCTGCACACCTTTCTTTCAAGAAGATCGAATATCTCATAGATTACAATACCGATACAGGAGAGTGCAATGATGCCGACAAACATCATTGTATAATCCGCCCTCCCCCAGGCGTCTATTATGTAATATCCAAGCCCCATATTTGTCCCTATAGACTCGACAAAAAAGAGCACGGCAATCGATGTGCCCGTGACTATGCGCAACGAAGTGAATATGCCGGGGAGACTGATCGGCCATACTACATGACGATAAAAATCCCATTGCCGGCCGCCAAGCGACCGTAGTGAGTAAATTACCTCCTTATCTATTGAACGGGCAGCATCACGGGTTGTTATGAGAAGCTGAAAAAAGATAATCATGGTAATGAGAACTATTTTAGCTGTATCTCCCAGTCCGAATATGACGAAGATAATGGGCATAAGGACGATCTTAGGCACCGGATATCCAAGATATATCAACGGCGAAAACAATCGGTCGAGCTTATCGTTACTTCCGAGAAGAAGTCCCAGAGGGGTTGCAGTGAAAAAGGCAATACAAAGTCCTGTAATAATGCGAAAAGCACTTGCTAGCACATGCTCCCAGAAGCTGCGTTCCCCAATTTCACGAAAACCTTGAATGAATACTGATATCGGGTCAGGAAGTATTGCGCTACCGAAGATTAAAGAAAGGATATACCAGACTGCATAAACAAGTATTATCGTTATACCATATGTAATTACCTGTTGTTTTTTCATGCAATTTTCTCAAGTATTGTACGTAATTCAAGACATAGTTCAAAAAATGCGGGTTTGTTCCGGTATTCAAGGCTTCCCATTTCCGGATTCTCGATTACGGTCCTTATGCCGGTACCCTGATTATCGAGTACCATAATTTTACGCCCGAGGAATACTGCCTCCTCAATATTGTGAGTTACTATGACAAAACTGAACTTTCTCTCGGTAAATATTGTAAGAAGCCTGTTTTGCAGCCGTTCACGGGTAATCGTATCAATTGCGGCAAAGGGCTCATCAAGAAGTAAGAGTGACGGCCGAAGGAGAATTGCCCTTGCAAGGGCAACACGCTGTCGCTGCCCTCCGCTTAACTGACCAGGGTAGAGATGGTCGATATCTTCGATTCCTAACTCTTGTTTTACGGCAACCAGCTCTTCATCAATAATTTTTATCTTTTGCAGGTGAGCTCCCAGCATGATGTTGGCTGCTACAGTTTTCCAGGGCAATAGTCCGTAATGTTGCAATACGAGGGCTATCTTTCTGTTAGGTGAATTTACCGGACTGCCGTCCATCCATACGCTGCCTTCGGTTGGAGGGAGAAGTCCTGCTGTAATCAGCAAAAGTGTTGTTTTACCGCATCCGGAAGGACCTACAACAGAAAAAGAGTCGCTCTTTGAAAGGCTAAGGTTGATGCCCTGTAATACAGTTTTTGACTCATCAGCATTAATAAATGTTTTTTTTATATTATCGAGTCTTAATAGGTCATGGGAGATAGCCATCACCCACCATTTGTTTGAATGTCATCTCAGTTTTTATAATCTTTTTTCCTCTCAACCACTGATATACATCCATGACTTGATTATAATCGGGCATAGTAAGTTTTCGGAATTCAGGGATGGGAAATGTTTTTTGAAGAGAATCCGGAACCCTGCATTCACGGTTCATGATCGAGCGGACTTCATCGCGATGCTTGTTTGTATATTGTGAGGCTTTTTCGACTGCTGCCAGAAACTTCTTTACAACATCAGGATGATCTGCGAGGAAATTTTCGTTAAATACAAGCACAGTAGCAGATGCATCGGCCCCTGCATCATCAATCAAAACCTTGCAGCCTTTTTGCTCGGCAAGGGTCACAAGAGGCTCAGGAAGCATTGCCGCCGGTATCTGGCCTGAGAGCAGCATTTGCAGTCGGATTGGTATGCTTTTTATTTCTATCTGTTTTACGTTGTCTGTCTGATTAGATTTTGATTTTAAGAGCTTTGTCATAAGGTAATCCAAAATGGTGTTGGAACTCACTGCAATCCCCTCTCGTGCGATCTCGGAAATTGATTTATTCGAGTGCTTTGGAGAGGCAATAATTGCAAACATACGCTGCGTTTTTGATGTGTTAAATATTGTGGCGATCATTTTTGCAGGCGTCTTGTTGGCATTCAATACCATAGGGGTCATTATATCGCCAAAATACCCGGAGATCTGTCCTGCAGAAAGTGCCACATCTTTTTCCATGGCTGAATTGAATCTGACAAGGTTTACGTTCAACCCTTGCTCTTTAAAAAAGTCCTTTTCTGCTGCAACAAAAATCGGCAGTGCCTGCAGCACGGGCAATGTCCCGAAACTTATGACAGGCGAAAGTTTACTGTCTTTGCTTTCTCCAGCATTAAGCAAGGAGCTTATCAAAGTGAAAATTGATACAAAAACAATAATGAATATGGCAATCTTTTTCATTTATACACCCTTCAATTCATTCAAACCGGCAATGCCCTGGCATTTCTTGTAACGTAGTATAAAAAAGAATGTACTTGTTGTCAAATCTCTATGCCCTGTTATATTTTTCTGCGAATAAGCATCCGGTAGTAATCTCTGAAAAAAACGTAATAAATGATGATAGTCAGGATAATACTCAAAGATAATGTCAGGTATGTCCTGTCGTGCCATATGGATCTCACCGCAAAAATAGAAAATAGCAGTACAATGCCGGACAGCAGGGATTTTGTTATCTCCCGTATAGTGCTTTTTGCCATTCTGTATTTAATTTTCTTCTTTAAACATATATATAGCACTGAAAAATTGTAAAGCGAGACAATGGATGTGGCAAGAGAAATACCGAGATTATTAAATTTTTTCATCAATAGTGCAGCGAGCATTGCATTTATAACAATAGATGTAATGCCTATGACTGCGGGCGTTTTCATGTCGTGCAAGGCATTAAATACCCTTACAAGGGAAAGAGAAAGTGCATAAAAAAGAATCCCTGTTCCGTAACCGAAAAGCGCTCTGTTTGTCATGAGTGTTTCCCTTGAAGTAAAAGCACCGCGTTCATAAAGTATTTTTATAATTGAATCCCCTGTGGAACATAGCAGTATTGTCGAGGGAATCAGGGTTATGCATAAGAGAATGAAGGAACCGTCAATGTTAGAGTAAATACCTTTCAAGTCTTTTTCATGATAAAGTTTTGCAATCTTCGAAAACATTACCGTATAAACAGGAACGGCAAAAAGGCTAAAGGGGAGGATGAAGACTCTAAAGGCATAAGCGAGGGAAGCCACTTCTCCGTGTGGAAGGTAAGAACCGATGATTCTGCCTACAAAACTGTTAATAGGAACGATTGATGTGGCAATAAGTGCACCCGCAAAAAGTCTCCTTGCATCTCTAACAGACTGGTGGTTCAGGGAAAGCACCATGCTATATCTTATATTGAATTTTTTTAAATATGGAAATTGTACAATAATTTGAAAGATAGAACCAATGGTAACTCCTATGGCGAGGCTGTATATGCCGAATTTTTTACTTAAAAACAATGCGGCAAGTATAAAAACGATATTCCATAATATTCCCGACATCTCAGGGGCTGCAAAATGTTCCTTTGCATTGAGAAATGCTTTGATAACAGACAGAATTGCGTGAAGGGCAATAACGGGTATCATAATTATAAAGAGGGTTTTAGTAATCCTTTTAGATTCAGGGCTGAATCCCGGTGCTATTAACTGGACGATTTCGTTACTGAAAATAAAGAATATTGTTGATAGAAAAAGTGTGATAATGATAGTGAGATTTATAAATGTTGCATATATATCAGAGTATTCTTTATCGTTTTTTAAATATTTTGTGCATACGGGTATAAGGAAAGCGCTTGTTGCACCTGAAAAGAAAAGGGTTTGAATTAATTCAGGAAAGTTAAAAGCTACAACAAATGCGTCAACAGCAAGCGTTGCACCGAAAAGATATGCCTGGATTGACTCTCTTACATAACCGATAGGCCTGCTTATTAATGTGATTATGGTAATTATTGAACCTTTTTTTATTATATCGGTTACAGAATTATCGGAAGCGCCCTGGTCAGATATTTTCGCTTTCAATATTTTTTCTCTTAGCGGCTTTGCGTAGTTTATTTAAGGATTTTTGTTCTATCTGTCTTATTCTTTCTCTTGTAACCCCGAAGATCTTGCCAATTGATTCGAGGGTCTGCGGCTCCTCTCCGTCAAGGCCGTACCTTAATACAATTACTTTTTTTTCATCAATGTTTAATCCATCAACCCATGAAGCAACCTCTTCGACTCTTTTTACATGTTCAAGCGCTGACAAAGGTTCTTCATATAAAGTATTCGGTAAAACGTCTTCGAGTGTTAGCTTACCATCTTCATCTATGATGGTTTCCAATGAGAACGTTTTTATTATCATGGAGAACAGATTTTTTACAAAATCAATGGAAAGCCCTGTTTCCCGAGCTATATATTCAGGTGGCGGTTCTTTTCCCTCCTTGTCCGTATAATCATTTACTATCCTTGATATTCTATAAATTCTTGAGGAAATATGTATCGGCAGGCGAATGGTTCTTGAAAAATTTGCTATTGCCCGTTCAATTGACTGTTTTATCCACCATGTTGCATATGTTGAAAATCTGCATTTTCTTAACAAATCAAATTTTTCTACAGCCCTAATAAGGCCGATGTTTCCTTCTTCTATCAAATCAAGGCTTGATAATCCCTGGTTTATATATTTTCTCGCTATCTTTACAACAAGTCTTAGATTGGCCTCTATAAGCCTTTTCCTTGCTTCCGGGTCTCCTTTCATCATCTGTTCTGCATATGCTATTTCTTCTGCTGCCGACATGACCGGAAGCTTCCTCAGCTCTTTCATATAGAGCTTCTCAACCTGAAATTCTTCGTATTCCGGGAGTTTCGCCGGTGGTTTATCTTCTGTTAACTTTTCCAACCCTGATTACCTATAAGTTTCACAAATCTGCATCCTCCATAACTTTCCTTATTGTATTCGCCCTTGTCATCTTTTGTATAAACTAGTAAATCCTGTACAAATTCCTCGCCTACCGGGATAACAAGCTTAGAGCCGGTTTTTAATTGTTCAAGAAGTGTTGAAGGTGGATAAGGTGCTGCCGCAGTGACAATAATCCCATCATAAGGGCTGTGTTCTCTCCACCCAAGTGTACCATCGTCTATCGTTATTACTATGTTTGTGTATTTCAACTCATCAAGTAGTTTCCTTGCCCTTTTTGCCAATGCCGGTATTCTTTCGATTGAAAATACCTGGTCAACAAGTTCGGCAAGTACGGCTGTCTGATAGCCTGATCCGGTTCCTATTTCAAGAATCTTCTCATTGCCTTTTAATTGAAGCAATTCTGTCATCAGGGCTACAATATAGGGCTGGGAAATTGTCTGCTTTTCTCCTATAGGGGCTGGATAATCTTCATATGCCTGAGACCTCAACGCTTCATCAAGGAAAAGGTGTCTCGGAACCTTTTTCATAGCATCTATGATCCTGATATCCTTTATTCCCCTCGATATTATTTGCGATTCAACCATCTGCTGTCTTTTACTGGCATATTCATTCAATATCATAGAGAAAGCTCTTTTGCCCTTTTTGCCGATATTTCTACTGCTTTTATAATATTTCCCTTAAAAGCGCTTTCTTCCAGAATCGCCAGTCCGGCAATGGTAGTGCCGGCAGGAGATGTGATCATCTCTTTCATCAAGGTAGGATGAACATCTTCCTCTTCCAGCATCTTTAATGTGCCCCTAACAACCTGGCTGCATATAGCTTTTGATTTATCCCTCGCAATGCCTATTTTTACACCCGCATCAATCATAGATTCAAGAAAAAGCAGGAAAAAAGCAGGTCCGCTCCCGCCAAGGGCGGTCACAGCATCCATAAGCTCTTCCCCTACCTCTATTATCCTGCCCATTGGCAAAATGAGAGCTTTAACTGCATCAATTTCTTCCTTATTTACATAAGACCCTGGCGCAATACCAATCGCACCCTCTCCCACTTTTACACAGATATTAGGCATAATCCTGATTGCTTTTATTGGTTTACCTACGGTCGATAATATGTTTGATAAGGTAATACCGGCCATGATGGATATGATAATTTTTTTATCATCAAGAAGAGAGGTAATGCTATTTAATAGTTTGTCAGCATCCTGTGGTTTTATTGACAAAATTATATATCTGACTTTTTTTATCAGCTCTTCGGCGCTTCCCGTGAATTTTAATTTATATTTCTCCTCTATAAACCTTCTTCTTTCCGGTTTTATCTCAAAACAAAGTATTGAATCTTTTTTAGCGCCGCTTTTTAAAAGATTTTTTGCAATAGCTTCCCCCATGTTGCCGAGCCCTACTATTCCAACTTTATCCATATTGCCTCCCTCTCCCTTGCTTCATCTAAAATGTTTATATCTATAATGTTTATAACAAATGGGCAGGATATTTTAAAGTTAAATTTGCCCAAAGGCGTACATATGCAACTGCTTCAAATGCTTTTTGATGTAAATTCATTTACAAGTCACACGGTTTATTATAGATTAACAAAAAAACGGTTGCCTTTAATAAAGTTAATACTTATAACCGGAAATTGGGTGGATATGAGAGTAATTGCTGAAAACGATTTAATTTTGATCATATACAAAGATAAAAGATACCTGAAAAGAGTGCAAATTGATAAATCATTTCATGGAAAAGGAGGCATAATAAATTTTAATGAGTTGACAGGTATGCCTTTCGGTATACGATACGGTCAGTATGAAATTTACGAGCCTTCAATGGAAGATTTTGTAATGTATGGTCTAAAAAGAGAGACCCAGATAGTTTTCCCTAAAGATGCATCTTTTATATGCTTCAGACTGGGGTTGATGCATGGCTCAAGAATATTGGAGATTGGTACCGGCAGCGGGGCTTTGACATTCATATTTTCCTGTGTTGTAGGACCCGGGGGCTCTGTTGTCTCATTTGAAAAAGAAGAGAGACATCATAAAAATGCAAAGAAAAACATTGAACATTTTACCAAATGGGACAATACAAAACTTTACTGCAGTGATGTAATGGAATATGAAGACGGCGGTTTTGATGCAGTATTTATTGATGTCAGAGAACCATGGATGTGCTTTGACAAGGCAAGCAAGCTTTTAAAAAACAGCGGGTTGCTCGGCATGATTGTACCCACTGCAAATCAGATAACAGATGCATTAAAAGAGCTGGGCAACTGTTTTGGGGATATTGAAGTTTTGGAAATTATGCTGCGGAGATACAAAACTGTTGCCGAAAGAGTCAGACCCGTTGACAGGATGGTTGCTCATACCGGTTATCTTATCTTTGCAAGAAAAATAGATGTTGTTGAAATTGCAAGTTATGAAAAAAAGCCGTTTAATGAATAGGATAAAAAAATTACTTTATATATGAAACGTATGAGGTTTAGATTTCTTGTTAAAAAGACCGTGGACGGTCTGACCTTGCTTTAAAGTTTATCAAACTTTCCTGGCAATAAATTCAAACTTTCCTGACAGACAACCCGAGGAAATGATGTAATAAAAATATAAACAGGGAGTTATGTTGGAAACAATGTTAATTGTTGAAAATTATATGCTGTTTGTAAGTCCTTGACCGGCTGAAATATAGGTCCCTGCATATTCTTATTACCGCAGCAGGAAGTTGAAAATGGGCAGTTTCTGTTGCAAAAAAAGATTTACCTGATATAATTAGCATTGATATTTGACGGACTGAAACCCATGAATGGAATCGAAGCAGTACGACAGGTCAAATCTTTTAGCCTTGGAGAAGGGGCTGCAAAACTTAAAATATTCTAAAATGAAGTGAACCGAAAAGTGTTGACTTTGCTGATGCAGATGCATAGGTATCAAAAGAATGGTGCAAACGGAGTTTCTTCCTGTACTGCTGATTTTGTTTCCGGTAAGTGGGAGTGACATGATATAAACAAAATACCCCTCCCCAGTATCAACCACCGCCCTCTACCCACTCCCCCCCGTAAAAAAGTAGAGGGCAAATTTGGGGAGGGGATCTTTTCAATCGAAAGATATCCCGGAGTAGTTCATTTATTTCTTTTTATATAATGGCGACATACTTGTCTGCAGGTTATACGGAAAGCTATAGCCTATGTTCATTTTTCAAACCCAAAGGTTAAATTTAATAGCAATGAATATATATTTTATGTTATAAACAAGCGGGAATTAAACGTGTATTTTCAAGAACTCATATTTGCATTACAGAAATTCTGGGCTGACAAGGGATGCATAGTCCAACAGCCGTATGATATGGAAGTAGGTGCCGGCACATTCCACCCGGCCACTTTCCTGAGATCGCTTGGCCCGGAGCCGTGGAATACTGCATATGTTCAGCCTTCGCGGAGGCCTACGGATGGCAGATACGGCGAGAATCCGAACAGGCTTCAGCATTATTACCAGTTCCAGGTAATCATGAAACCATCCCCTAAAGACATTCAGAACATGTATATAGACAGCCTGAGGAGCTTCGGCATAGATACATCAAACCATGATATTCGGTTTGTCGAAGATGACTGGGAATCGCCCACTCTTGGGGCATGGGGACTTGGATGGGAAGTTTGGCTTGACGGAATGGAGATTACACAGTTTACCTATTTTCAGCAGGTCGGCGGTATCAACCTTTCCCCTGTTACTGTTGAGATCACTTATGGTACGGAAAGAATAGCCATGTATCTCCAGGATATAGATAATGTGTTTGACATTAAGTGGAATAAGGACATCCTCTATGGTGATGTTTTCCTTGATCCGGAAAGAGAGTTCTCTATATTTAACTTCGAAGAATCCGATCCGGATATATTGAAAGGTTTTTTTGATAACTATGAACGGGAAGGAGAAAGAATTATCAAAGGTCGGGGGCTTATTTTTCCTGCCTACGATTTTTGTCTTAAATGCTCACATATATTCAACCTGCTCGACGCACGGGGCGCCATAAGCGTCACCGAGCGGGCAAACTATATAGGAAGAGTCAGAAACCTTGCCAAGATGTGTGCAGAACTTTATGTAAAGAAGAGAGAAGAAATGGGGTTTCCGCTTTTAAAAAAATAGTTTTATTGTTCAGGTTGGAATTAAGGCTTGTAACTTGTGAGCTGAATAATAATAAAAGAAGGTCATTGAATTGAAGACGCTATTGCTTGAAATTGGTACTGAAGAGATTCCTGCAAGGTTTATTGAACCTGCAAAGGAAGGTCTTTTTACGCTTTTGAAGGATGGCCTCAACGATTACCGAATTTCTTTCGGCGACATAAAGATTCAGGCAACCCCGAGAAGGATGGCAGCTTTTGTCTCGGATGTTTCTGAAAAACAGAACGAGAGTATTACCTTAAAATATGGCCCGCCCCTGAAAAGGGCCTTTGATGAATCAGGTGTCCCTACAAAGGCTGCACAAGGCTTTGCAAAGTCTCAGGGGGTCAGTGTTGAAGAATTAAAGAGAGCGATAAAAGATAATGTAGAGTTTATCGCAATTGAAAAAGTGGAAAAAGGGATGCCGGTAAAAGAGGTGCTTTCCGGACTGTTCGGCAATATAATCCCTCGTATTCCCTTTCAGAAGAAGATGCGTTGGGGTAACGAAAACTTCGATTTTGCACGGCCCATTCAATGGATACTCGCATTATTCGATGAAGAACCGATAGTATTTACCATTGCTGATGTAAAAAGCGGAAATTTCACATACGGCCACAGGTTCCTGTCATCCGGCAGGATTGAGATTGCCCGCCCTGCCGATTATTTGGAAAAACTGAAGGAAAATTTCATAGTTTTAAGTGAAGAAGAGAGAATGGGGACAATTCTTCAGGGAATAAAAAGGATCGAAGAAGAAACCAATGGTCATGCAATAGGAGACGATGACCTCATAAAAGAGATCATGTATATTACGGAATATCCGTACCCGCTTCGGGGTGAATTTGATGCAAAGTTCCTGGCTATTCCGAAAGAAGTGCTTATAAACGTGATGAAAAGCCATCAGCGGTATATTCCCATTATGGACGAACAGAGCAGGTTAATGCCCTATTTTATCTTTTTTGCAAATACAATACCCGTTGAGGACAAAAACGTTATCAGGGGTAATGAAAAGGTTTTGCGGGCGCGGCTTGCAGATGCGGGGTTCTTTTTTGAAGAGGACAGGAAAATACCTTTATACGGTCTTTATGACCGTCTTTCATCAATTGTCTTCCATGTAAAAATCGGGACATTAAAACAGAAAACAGACAGGGTAATAAATATATCGCACTCACTCTCTGTAATCCTCGGATTTGGAGATTTAGAAAAGGTAGATCGGGTAGCGAGGATGATGAAGGCAGATCTCATGACGCATATGGTAGGCGAATTTCCTGAACTCCAGGGAGTTATGGGCAGAATATACGCAAGTTATCAGGGTGAAGCAGACGATGTGGCCCGTGCCATAGAAGAGCATTACTTACCTTCAGGCGGCAACGGCAACTTGCCTGAGACACTCCTTGGCACAATTATCAGTGTTGCCGATAAGATTGATTCATTAACATCCTTCTTTTCCGTGAGCATAATGCCTACGGGCAATCTTGATCCCTTTGCCTTAAGAAGACAGTCCCTCGGCATTATAAAGATCTTAATCGATAAAAGGATACATATACCTCTCGAAGGACTTATAGAGACCGCTTATACATGTGGAGACGTTATCAATGGAAGAATATCGCTTCATGAAACAAGTACTTCACTTATTGATTTTATTGTGACGCGATTCAAATTTTCCATGATTGAAGAGGGCCGGAACCAGGAATTTGTTGAGAGTGTATTGCCATATGCGGCAAAAGATATTTATGACGGGTATGCAAGACTCATTACTCTTGAAACGCAGAAATCCATAGAAGATTTTAAAAAACTCATGGTAGGTTTTAAAAGGGCCTTTAATATTACAAAACTGATAACCGAAGACAACCCAATCGATCCTGCCCTCTTTAAAGAGGCTCAAGAGCAAATGCTATTTGATCTTTACGAATCGAAAAAAGGGACGTTTTTTGATCTTATGCGCGAGAAAAGCTACAATGAAGCGTTGTCCGTTCTTGTCAATTTCAAGGAAACAATAGACGGATATTTTGATAAGGTTTTTGTGATGGACAAAGACGATGCAATAAAAAACAACAGACTGGCACTGTTGAAGAAGATAAAAGATATGTTTTTGATGTTTGGTGATTTTTCAAAAATACATTTTGAGTGAGGGGTTGTTTTTGGAAAATATGTATTTTTTAGTGGGAACAAGGCTAAAGGCGGCAACGATACTACACGCGTAAACTGTAAAATGCACTATCTGGATTACAGGCATACATCTCCCAAGTGGCTTCTATCGATACAAATGGTATTGAATGAATCGGGGTTTTAGCATCACAATATCAGGTTATTCGAATCAGTAAATAGGATATTGCCTTATTTACATAAAAGCGATGTAATGTTATTATGGTTACCCAATGAATGGTAGTGGGTATCAAACGGTTTAATGCTGGCTCTGGCTCAAGAATAAAACAAGGAACAAGGAAAAAACGTGAATGAGATGACGAGAGGTCAAACGAAGCCATCTGAATTAATGAAAGTTGGTATGAGAAGGTGGCAGATATGTTTCAAGCCTGGCTGTGTTATAAAATTCATTTTAAGTGAGGGGATATTATGGAAAAGTATGTTTATTTTTTTGGTGGAAAGGAATCAGAAGGTGGAGATAACTTAAAAGACCTTTTAGGGGGAAAAGGCGCAGGACTTGCAGGGATGGTAAATCTCGGGATACCTGTTCCTCCTGGTTTTACTATAACCACAGAGGCATGTGTTTACTTTTACAAGCACGATGAGACATTCCCCGAAGGCCTGAAAGAACAAGTGGTTAAG
>JAPLKB010000007.1 GCA_026388275.1 Pseudomonadota bacterium | reverse complement strand
TGCACTGTATGGCATATTTCTTGGCGGCGGAATTCTCTTTGTCATTGCCTATGGTTATCAGCTATTGAGAAAAAGAGAGGGTATGGGCGGCGGTGATATAAAGCTTCTTGGAATGATAGGCGCTTTCTGTGGGATAAAAGGTGCTATATTCAGTTTTTTAGCCGGTTCAATATTGGGTGCGTTGATCGGTTTGCCCATAATGCTGATAAAAGGTAAAGATACAAAGTATGCAATCCCCTTTGGCCCCTTGCTTGCTTTATGTGCACTACTATTTTTATTTATGGGCGATAGGTTCGTATATGGCCTTATTAGTCTTATATCAAAAAGATGATATTATCTTGCCAATTTGTTGTATTTACTCAGTAATTTTACTAAGGTCGATGTTTAATGGGTAAACAATTTCTGCCCCATTAACGCTTGATATCCGTACTTTTATGTCGTGTTTACCATAATCTTCAGCCTTAACCTGCCAAAGAATAATTCCCGTCTGGTCGTTAATTGACATGCCTTTCGGAGGATCAATTAAAGAATATTTAAGCGCACCACCATCGGGATCAACAGCCTTTACCTGATAGGTCAATACATTTCCATCAAAACTTATTTCTTTATTTTCAACAATTTTTGGTGTAACTCGTGCTATCTCAATGCTTAATAATTTTGGTTGGCCATATTGTTTGTCATCAAAAGGAGTAATCTTAACGTCTATTATATCCCCCTTTTTAAATCCTGTAATACTATCTATATTGCCGCCGAAGGGTTCACCATTTTTAAACCATTCATAATTATATTTGATACCTTTTTTTTCATCTTCTTTTTCTTCGATTATTACCTTCAATTTATCAGTGTTATCAAGTGATTCAAACTGTAATTTTGCTTTTTTAATTATTGGCAGAAGATTCTCGCCTTTCTCAATTTCCGTTTTTGTCTGTATTTTATTGATGGAATAGGATTTATTTTTACCTGAATTAAGCGAATTATTATTTTCCTTACTTTCCTTATAAAGAAAGTATCCAATTAATAATAAAGCTGCCAAAATAGAAAAAAGCAAATATATCTTTTTTTTAAATGGAATATCTTTTTTTGCAATAAAAACACGTTTTATTCTCTTTTTAGTAGGCATAGAGGACTTCGTAACTTGCTCTTTCAGATGGGTTTTGCTGCCTTTCGCCTTGAACTTCCATTCGATACATGTAAGGAAAATGTTGAGTAGCTACCATGCCTCCTGACGATTCTGCAGCCCCAGCCCCTTCCAGTGTTACACCGCTTGTATTTGTATTACCCTGAACCGTGTCAACAATCTTTGTATAAACATCGAAAGGTACGGCAGAAGTACCCGAGAGAGTAAATTTGATGTCAGGCGAGGTCTTTGGATCTGATGTGCTGCTGCACCCGCCTGCCCAATTGGCTGTGGATTTTAATAGCTTATCGCTGAAACAGGCATTTGTTGCACCGGCTGTGACCGTGGCGCTTGTTATGGTACTGAAACTCGCGAGGGCAGTTGTAAGAGAGCTGCTTGGCGAGGTGCTTGCTGTAGAAATTGCCAATGGAATAATCTCTTTGGTAAATACATCTATTGCTCCAATGGATGCTTCTTTGGCAGTTTCATATTTTTTTTCAATTCCTGAAATTTCCGTTCCCTTTTGAATAAAATATAAAAGTACCGCAACCATGGCAGTGGATATAGCGATTATCACTAAAACCATTACAAGAGCCACGCCTTTTTTACCAAATAATAAATTCATTGAAATCCTCTTATTATTGATATAATTCCTTAGGCTTTATTGCAAGCGCATGAATTTTCCACCTGTAATTCTGCCAGCCCGTACCGATAGTAGTACTCAGGTTAAAAGTGCTTCCAAGCCCGAAATAGGGCGAGCTTGTATCGGTTTCTCCCACAGTAATTGATGAGGATAAATGTGTATAAGATGTATCTTTCTGCCCTTCCTGTGCCAATATATATACCCTGACTTCTTTTACACGTTCTCTTATTTGCTGAGCACTGAGAGACGATATATTATTGCTTTGAGAATCAACAACACCATCGTTGTTTGTATCTAATCCGAATACTACCTGCATGTCTGCCACGCAATCAATAAGGGGCATCTCGGTAAGTAGGCCGTCAGCATGATTAACAGTAGCTTTATATAATATGCCAGTATTCTGGGCACATGATGCAGGCATGTTACTTGTCGGTCTGGAAATATAATAATCTGCCCTGTTGAAGGGCATCCTCAAGTCTGTATCGGGGTCAACGCCGTATATGAGAAATCTCTCCGATGTTTTGCTCGGTACGAAAACAGATGTAGATGTAGTTGAGAAAACGGTGGGGTTATATTGTGTAAAGAAAGTTGTGCTGTTCATAACCAGTTCATTCTGGGAACTATCATCCGTCTTCGGTTTAATTACTATGACCCTGCTTCCGCTGGTAAGGTTGAGCTTAGCGGAATCCCACGATTTGGGAACGCTGCCCTTGATGATATAGGTCCATCTTTGAGCAGTATCGCTTATGCCGGCCACTGTAGATTTAATTACAAGGTAATCGGAGCCATTATAACCAGTATCGTTGCCTGTTACAAAAGCTCGTGGCAGGTTAGGAGGTAAATCATTATAAGTACCGGCGGTTATTGTGGTGGCAGCTTCATAATTGGTAGTTGAAGGAGTATTTTGAAATTTCCAGGGTAATCCATATCCCGCATGTTCGATGTCCGAACGAAGTACCCCGATGCCGATAATGCTGTCTATCTGCGAGCCTACAACCTTGGTCTCCTGACCTGATTGCCTCAAAACAGTTGTAAATATATCGCTGCTCATAATAACAACAATTGCAATAATTGTTGTAACTATGAGCAGCTCTATAAGACTGAAACCGCTCTGTCTCTTATGTGAAATTTTCCTTCCATTCATGTTTATGAACGTCCTCAGCCCCTGCTTACTATTGATGTTATGCTGTGAGAATATGCTTTTCCATTTATGATCCACCCGACCACTACCTGAATGGCAACACTATTTGTCGTCAAAGAAGTTACGGTCCAGGTTACGCTGAAATTTTTTGCGAAATTTTTGTAATTTCTTGTTACAGTAGAAGAACCGCTTGAAAGAGACGTAAAGGACGAATTCCTTAATTCGTTCATCCTTTGTTCTGCAATCTTGACGGATTCATTTCTTGAGAAGTTATTGAGATTTTGCTGTATTGAAAATACCACTGTTTCAAGTATGCCCATCATACTGATTGTTAGTATAATGCTGGCAACCAGAACCTCGATCAGTGTAAATCCGTTATTATTTTGCCTGGCAGTTGCTGCCACTGCAAACCCCCTGGGTTGTTAATTTACCCATCAATATTCTTGTAGACGAGACCTTTATGCAATCATAGAGTGGTTGAATATTCGAGTATACACATATTGTATTGGGTGTTGTGCAAATGCCTCTGGAGTTGAATGACATCTGAGCGCTCCCGCTCCAGACAATAGAGTAGAATTCATTAGTTTTTACAGTACTGAGATTCAACGCCTGATTGCTTGTCAGCACAACAGAGTCCGACCCCACTGTGAGTGTATCGTCGCCGTCCGGCGAAGGGCTATTATCGTCATATGCCGTGTAGCCGGTAGAAGCAAGGGTTACAAAATGTGTCCTGTTTTTGTTCATTGCCATAATCCTTACATTTGTCAGATCCGAATATATTTTTCTTACTTGATTATCCACATTATATTTTCTTGAAAATCCCGTAAAGCTTGCGATTGCCAGTCCTGCCAGAATACCAGCAATGGCTATGACCACAAGTAGCTCCATCATTGAAAACCCGTTACTTTTCATTTTTCTCTTATATGCAAAATTCTTTTTAAAGGTCGCGGGCCAATCAGCACAGACAAACCCTGTCCCTTAGGAGGCATACCCAAAATTGCCGCGGTTCTTCTCCCTGCTTTTTCTGTAAAAATTGATGACAAAGACAACTGTTGGATTGATCCGGTAGACACCTGGGTGATAGCTTGACCAGTCAATCCTCCTACTTGATTGCCTACATCATATTTTACAGCCCACACATATGTGTTGCCGCCCAATGTACACATATCGCTTGAGGGTTTGTAAGTAGTAAAAAAAACAACTCCGGAAAACACAGCAAGGGGGTCTGTAATAACCCTTTCTGCTCCGTTAACGGTTTCTGCATCAGTTGTGGGTGCTGTTACCCCATCGCTTTTCGTTGCTGCATCGAGGTTTATATACCAGCCCGTTGATGATGAGGAAAGACTGGAGCTTGGAGAATCACCTGACTGATTTGTAAGCCCTGAAGATATTGTGCTTGTACAGGTTTTGTCAATGCCATTGGTTGGTCCGGCTGGTATAGCAGTTGTATTATTATAACAGGGCTCCTTTAGCCCGTAAAGCGCCCTTTGTCCTCTTGGATCATCAATTGTAGAACTGTACCGATAATAAAATCTGCCTGAACCGAAATAGAGCCACAAGTTCTTGTTTGTTCTGTCCTGAAGCTTTGTAATGGCGCTTGTAACCGGACCGATATTGTTAATCACGGTGCTTACAACCCAATTGGCAGGATTCGGATCTTCTTTTGTTGTTATCCTTAACACCCCTCCTTTTGTCCAGGTAGATGTGGATGTATCTTTTTCCGTATACCCTAAGTAAAGGACATCGTCGCTATATCTGCCTGAAGAAGTGATATCACCTTTATCAGCGTCAACGACTGCATTGTACAGAGAACCTCCAAAGGCGTTGCTTATGCTTGTGTCAATTGTGGTAGCAGAACCTGTATATAAATCAAGGACAAAGAGCTTCAGGTTTTGATCAGAAGTGGCCAGAAACTGGTGGTTTGTGGTATCGATAGGGCCTGTGGGGCCTGATGCAAAAACAGCAAACCATTTTCCGTTTTTGTCAGCATCACCTATACGGACAATAGCCGGTCCGGATGTCGAAAATCCAAGGGCAGGGTCCGAGAACTCCCATAATAGTGAAGGACTGGTTGGATCAGTGATATTGATGGCAAAGTAAGAAGAATAACCCAGGCTTTTTGTTGAATCATATGGATCTGTAATAGGGGTTTTAACGCATGTGCCAGCGGCGCCGGCTGTACAGGAATCACTTGTAATCTTGCTTGCGCCCCCTAATCCCATACCGCCTATCAGTATTGTTTTCCAACTGGCCTTTACTTTTGTAGCAGTTGATATTTCGCCTCCCGTTCCCGATGGAGTGCTCGCGTCAACCACTAAAGGGGGTAAATCCACGAAAAACAAATGGCAGTAGTTTGTATCAGCCGTGTATTTAAGGTACGGCAGTGCATTTTTTGGGATAAAAGACCAGGTTTCCGACCCAAGGGCAGTGGTTGTATCGAGGTTTGTCAATTTGGCTTTATCATTGGTTCCCTGTCCGGTCCAGGTCTGTTGCAGCTTTCCGAGTTTAAATGCATGGAGCATACCGTCATTTGCGCCGGCGTATACCATCCCCCTGCTCAGGTAGCTGCTGTCCTGAATATATTCAAGATACGTGGAATCCGAGTAGCCATCCGGCGCATTATAATGGTAGCTGTTTGCCGGTATTGAAGATTGGAGGCGCGGGGTTGAGTCTACTATATCCCCAAGCTTCCATACCCCTGTTGTTCCTGATATTGTCACAGTTCTACTTCGATACCCTGTTTGATCCGTGCCATGCACGAAGTTTATAATCTTCTCGGCTTCAGTGGCATCGGCAGCCTGCAAGTACGAGCTCAAGGTGGTTTTGTTTGTAGTTGAAAAATTATTTGCCAAAAAGGAGCTTCCATTTATGGTTGTATATATTGTCCTGGGAGAGGTTGAAAGGTTTCTTTGAAAGAGTAATGTGCCTGCCTCCCAGAGGTTTTTTATATCCTCAAGAGCCACAATATCAACATATGTTTCACTTGTGCCGTCGGCAGCGGAAGAATACCTTTTTGCTTTTGTTTTGTTATCAGTGGTGTCAAAATAAAATTTTATGACGTAATCATCGGTGAGATTAAGTATGCTGGCGCCGCTTGTGCCGCCAAGGTTTGTATCCTCCCTTATGGATGTACTCTGAAGAAAGGGGTCAATATAGTACCAGAGATTCTGCATCTCTCCTGTCCAGTCAATTTCAGTATAGGTGAAAAGCCTTTTTGGATAAAAAACCGACTGCAAAATGTTTGCGCCGCTGCCTTCACTCGAAGCCAGGACAGATGCTGCTGTTCCCGATGATGCCCGGCGCATTATGTCGTTTAGGGCAGCCAGTATTGCCACTTCCAAATTTTCGCCATCATCGGCTTCAAAATAATTATAGGGCTCACCACCGTTTTTGTTTTTATCCCATTCTATGCAACTGGCGTTCCATGTGGTAGCCGGGTCGCAGTTACTCAACGGGTAGGTTACGGTTTTACTGCTGGAAGGATAGCTTGTAAAGGGGTAAGGCCATCCGTTGGAATCATTGTCGTCAAAACCTCCGAATATGGCAGTTGTTTTCATAGCCTGTTGCCCCTGGAGTTTCGTAGCCGGATCCTTATCTCCGAAGGCATAGACCACATAGGTTGTGACATTTTGCTTCCCTGTAAGGTCGCTTCTCAGGTCAGTTGTGCGCATCTCCTTTGCAGGCAATACAGGGTCAACACTGTCATTCCAGACGCCGTCGGATATGAGCAGAACAAAAGTTTTTCGACAGGGAACAGCCGTGTTGCTGGAGCCGGTCCCATCGTAATAAGGGTCTTTGACTCCGCTGCCGGCGTTAAGATCGCTTGTATTGGAAGAATAAGCATGGTCGTTGCTCTGCTTAAAAAAATCGTAGGCTTCCCAGAGACCTTCACCCGTGGGAGTTCCGTCATAGGGTTGCTCATTGGTTAATGCGGCAACCAAAGAGCTTTCCGTCGCATCTTTAGCAGAGAGTAATTTCCCCTTATTTGCCGTATTGAAAATCATGAATTCAAAGGTAACTTTGTCGTAAAAATCCTGTATTAGCCCTTTATCGGTGCTGGGGCTCAGCGGTGCTACATCGATATCGCTGGCGCTTAAGGTGCCAAGAGGGCATGTAAAGCCGCCGGCTCTATTGGCGAATGCAAGCTGCCTTGCCTTGGTTGCACCGGCGCCTGAATCGCTTGTAGTAGTAATAGTAAATGTGCAGTTCAGACTGCCGCTGGTATCCGTATAAACCACCTTCGACCCTTCGCTCTGATAAATATCGGAAGCGCCGGTGTTTGTCCTGCCTCCTGTCAATATCTTTCTCGAAACATCTATCCTTGTCGAGGTGATCCAGTTCAAAACATTGCCTGATATACAGGTGTTGCTGCTTCCGATCTTGTTGGTATCAGTACAGGCAGTATTGACCTGAAACTTACCCGCTGTATATTGATAATATTTGGTTGTATCAAAATATCCGTAGTAGGTCGTTGTTGTAGTGTAGTTATCCGCTGCTGACGAACTGGGCGTCCTGCAATTGACAACATTGGTGTCATAAGGACTGCTTATGTTATAATCGCATGTTATGTAAGCCGGGAACTGCATGCTGCCGGAATAGTCCATAAGGATCAGTATGTTTGGTTTTGTAGTGGTTGAGCTTGAAGCAGGGTTAACACAGTAATCATTCATCGCTGCCTCTGCAACGCCTATTAGTCCGATAAAAATAAAGAGAAAAAGCAAAACTGTTTTTTTCATGGCACGATAACCACCCTTGTTATTTTTTTCTCCATATAAAGCTAAGAAAGCCCTATAATAATATACCATAAATTGCATCCCTATAAAAGAAAAAGGGTTTTCTAAAAAAGACCGGAATAAAACCGGCAAGCAGTCCACCAATACATACATTGACAAAACTGCAGACAATGGAACCGAATATAGAAGTAAAAATATTGATCGTATTCATCGTTTGCCCATTTCAACCTTATTATATTTATACTTGCAGTACATTTTCTTGTCAATGACGTTTGTCACGATTTTAACTAAAACCATAGCTGACCTGTCCCTTGAAAACTGTACAACCTGAAAGTAGAGATTTGGATATATTGACCGCACCCCAAAAACTGGTCAGCCCATAATGTTAGTTCTTCGGCCTTCAAGCCATCCTCTGGCAGCATTGTTCTGCAAACTTATTGGGCGTCATATTCTCAAGGGAACTGTGGGGCCTCTTGTTGCAGGTTTTGTTGCAGGAAGCTTTGGATATTATTTCTCTTTCATCACCGCTGCATCAGTGCTCACAGGTGTTGCGCTGCTTTTTCTAATGGTGGTTTTTCAGAATAAAGGTATTGCCTGAAAAGCAGGTTTCAAGTCAGACGAGGGTGAAACTGCCTATAGTTGCTTTGAGGACCACCTGCTCACGCCCGATGCCTTAATTAATAACCGTCGATATTTGACAGACTGCTTTCCACAGCTTTTATGGCATCAACGGCTGAACTTGTTATTCCTCCTGCATATCCTGAACCCTCACCTATGGGGTACAGGTTTTTTATATTTATTGATTCATATTTTTCGCTGCGTTTGATTCTTACAGGGGAAGAAGTTCTTGTTTCTGCTCCTAACAATATTGCATGTTCTGAAACAAACAATGGATAATCTTCTTTCCATTTATTAAACGCCGATAAAAGTGCATTGCCTACAAATTTCGGCAAAATATCATACATATCAACGGCTACCGCACCCATTCTGTATGAATGATTATTCAAATTGTCAGATATTCTATTGGATAAAAAATCCACCAGATTTTGTGCAGGAACTTTCCATTTTCCCCCTCCTGCGATAAAAGCCTTTTTCTCGATATTTCTTTGGAACTCGATACCAGCTAATGGATTTGTTGATTGATAATCATCTGTATGACAGGTTACCACAATCGCTGAATTCGAAAATGCTGATGACCTTTTGGAGTAGCTCATACCATTTACAACTAACATGCCGTTTTCAGAGGAAGCATTTATTACTTCGCCCCCCGGGCACATGCAGAATGTGTATACCCCCCTTCTTATTGCCCGATTGTTATAGGTGAAAGAATAATCGGCAGCCCCTATTCCGGAAAAGTTCTTATATTTACTGCCATATCTGATAAGATTAATAATTTCGGCAGGATGTTCTATTCTCACACCGACAGAAATAGGCTTTTGCTCAATATTAATACCTTTTTCATGAATCAGCTCAAACGTATCACGCGCAGAATGTCCTATCGCAAGATATATAATTGAAGCACTGTATTCTTTCTGACCGTTTATTAATACACCCAGCGCTTTGCCGTCCGATATCATCATGCCTGACATTTTTGAGGCATAGTGGATCTCGCCGCCTCTTTCAAGGATATAGTTCCGTATATTTGTAACTATTCTGCGCAACACGTCTGTCCCCAGATGGGGCTTGCTGATATACCCTATTTCTTCAGGGGCTCCGAACTTAATAAAAGTATCCAACACCTTGTTTGCATACCCCGAATTTTTTATCCTGGAAAAAAGTTTCCCATCCGAGTACAAACCGGCGCCGCCTTCGCCGAATTGGATATTTGATTCAGGATCTAATTCTCTTTCTTTTAAAAATCTTTGGACATCGATGGAACGTTCTTCTATCTTTTTACCTCTTTCAAATATTAAAGGTTTAATGCCGTAATCAATAAGTTCAAGGGCAGTAAACATGCCGGCAGGGCCAAAACCTACTATTATAGGCCTCTCCTTAATGCTTTTTATTTTCTTTTCCGTCTTTAAATTTTCCGTATATATTAGAAAGCTTTCTTTATTGTCAAAACTGTCATCAATACTTACAACTATTGAAATTTCGTAGTAAAACTGTTTTTTGCTTCTTGCATCAAGTGATTTGTTCAGTATTTTAACAAATTTTATATCTTTTTCGCTGACCTTCAGTGTGTGTGAAGCGGTTTTTATATATTCATCTATTTCATCTTTTTCAAAGGGTATTCGCAAACTACTTACTATTAAATCCAATAAAACGCCTCCATTACCGGTGACTTACATCTTTGCTTTCTTTATTTTTCCAGTTGTTATGGATTACAAGAATCTTTGTTTATTGGCGGCCGCCTGTTTTTCCTTCTATCGAGGCTTTCAGCCAAAACGGGCAGCAGCAGCGTGCCGAAGGGAAGAAGGAATATAATTATTATAGGCACATAGATGGCTATACGCCACAAATAATACTTCAATTTTATTTTTTCTTCTCTTGTCCATTCAATACCTGTGTTTCTATGCTTCATCAATAGTTTTGTGAAGCCGTTCATTTCATTCGTTTCATTTAAAATTAAATCTTTATTTTTTTTGATTTGCGACGTTATCAGGTGCTTTATCATTAATATACCAAAATTTCTGAAGGAAGATTTTTAATATTATACCCTTAACAAAATATGTATCCGTCATTATAACAGAAAAGGATTAAAGTCTAAATAACATTAATAGATATACCCTTTAAGGAAATTGCAATCATCTCTCTATCTGTAATGCTAAGACGGGGAAAGGAATAAAAATCTAAATGATTGGAACGTACAAGGAAAGAATGATGAGTAAAACAAGGTGTTTAATATATTCATCCTGATTTTATTTAATAAATCTTTTAATTTGCCGATAAGTGTTAAAGAAAAATGATGCGTTATATTTTGGTCTTGGTAATGAAGTCAACAAATAAATATATTTAAAAAAATTATGAAGGGGTGAATATATGAGCGTAAAAATATTCAGGATGATACACTTGGGAAGCCTTACTATAAAAGCGCGCTTGGGAGTGGGGTTAGGACTGATTATTGCTTTTATGGTAGTTCTGACTGTTACCGGTATATGGAGTTTAAGCGGCATTAACGGCAAACTGGAGCGGATTGTCAAGGTAGATAATGCTAAGATTGAGCTTGCCTATGCGATACAGGACTCAGTCAGCGCAGTTTCCACGGGCATCCTTACAACCATATTGGCTAATGATGAAAATGTGACAAAGTCCGAGAAGAAGAAGATCGACGCTGCCCGGGAAACTTACAAGGCCTCGCTTGAGAAGCTTGAGAAACTGGAAAACACAGCAAAGGGCAAGGCGCTTATCGAAGAGATCAAACAGAACATTACCATTGTCCGGAGTGCAAACGACCAGGTAATTGAGCAAGCTTCTGCCGGCAACATGAATCAGGCAAGTACTATGCTCGCAGGGTCTCTTCAGGTATCCGCCATGCTCAAAGAGATTTGTGATCAAATGGTGAAATTTCAACAGGAACATATAGGCGCCAGCGGGAAAGATGCATACGCAACTTACTCGAGGGCTCGCTACTTCCTCCTGATCATCGGGACTGTAGTTTTTGCTTTTGCAATATTCCTTGCTTCCTTTCTTGCAAGGAGCATCACTAAACCCTTGAGCGAAGGAGTCTCCGTTGCACAAAGGATTGCCGACGGTGATCTGACTGCCTGTATAGAGGTTGCCGGAACAGATGAGACAGGTCAGCTTCTCAATGCCATGAAAAATATGGTAATAAAACTCCAGAATATTATCAGCGGAGTTAAAACAGCTGCAGGAAATATTGCATCAGCAAGCCACCAGTTAAATGCAAGCTCTGAATTAATGTCGAAGGGGGCAGGCGAGCAGGCTGGCAGGGCGTCTCAGGTTGCAACCGCTTCAGAGGAAATGTCTCAAACCATACTCGACATTGCAAAAAATACATCCAACATAGAAGCTTCTGCAACAGATACATCCAATTTAGCAAAGAACGGGGAGATAGTTGTAGATAATTCGGTTGAAAAGGTAAAGTCCATAGCAAAAATAATCGATGAATCGGCTAAACTGGTAAGATCGCTGGGTGACCGCTCCAATCAGATAGGAGAAATTGTAACGGTAATTAACGATATAGCGGATCAGACGAATCTTCTAGCGCTCAATGCTGCCATTGAAGCTGCCCGTGCAGGCGATGCGGGGCGGGGCTTTGCAGTTGTTGCCGATGAAGTGAAAAAGCTTGCAGAAAGGTCCGGCAATTCTACCGCTGAAATAAGCGGGATGATCAAAGCAATTCAAAACGAAGTCCATCAGATTGTTTTATCTATGGAGAATATAACAATGGAAGTAAAATCAGGTGTTGATTTATCCACCCAGGCCGGGAATGTGTTGCGCAATATAATAGGCGGAGTAAACCAGCTCCACGGCATGGTGCAACAGATAGCGTCGGCAACCGAAGAAATGGCAGCTACCTCGGAAGAAATTAACAGAGATATAGAAACAATCGCATCGGTTTCAAAAGATACATCAGGCAGCTCCATACAAATAGCCGAAGCATCTCAGGAACTGGCGCAGCTATCCGTAAACCTTGAGGATGTTATAGGCGGATTCAAAGTATAGAACATGCTTGCACGGTGCATAAGAGGCCTTTATATATATAGCTTGTCGTATACCTTATAGAGCCTTGCCTGTGCAATTCTTGTTGCTTGCTAAAGCTTAATAAACTCCATTGTTTCAAGGTTGGTAGCCATTGTCCAGACAGTAGCTACGGCATTTGCAACACGGAAAACCTTTATGACATCGTAGCCCTGAGCATTTACTAACGGTTTTAGAAAAGGCCGTACTTTTACAATTTCCTCTTTGAGATCCTGATCTTCTAAGAATTCAGCAGTACCGCTCACGCGCACAACTTTCTCTCCTCCATTAAAACATAGCTCGATTTTAGGGTTCTGGACAATTTCCTTGTACATTCCTTTAATCGTGCCTGTTTGAAGCAGGATGCCCCTGTCGTCAGCCTTGTACATCCCCATTGCACGAACATGCGGTGAGTTGCCTTCAACAGTAGCAAGGTAGCAGACAGGGTTTGCGTTCACAAAGCTGATTATTTCTTCTTTTGTCATCTTTTTATCCTCCTGATTATATATGGCTATGCCAATTTATTAAGACGTCTGTGTATCTGAAAACTTAATTGTTCCCGCCTTTATATTTTTTATTTTCCTTCTGTTTAAATATGATGTCAAGTAAATTTCTAGATATAGAAAATCCTTCTGTCTTTAATTTATCACATTTACTTTTTTGATCTAAGTCAAGGATTCTTAGAACAATCTGTAATATAGTGCTTATAATAATGAAATAGGCGTTCGGTTTTGATTTTTAACCTAAAAACCAAAAAATCAAGATCCGGCACTTAATACTAAAAGGAGGCTTATATGTTTTGTTATCAATGTGAACAAACGGCAAAAGGCGAGGGATGCACAAAAATAGGTGTCTGCGGTAAACAGACCGATGTTGCAGCTCTTCAGGATCTTCTCATATATACGCTTATAGAACTCTCCTATTATGCAACCGAGGGAAGAAAGGCTGGTGTTATTGATCATGAAACTGATATATTTACCCTCGAAGCTCTATTTTCAACTCTGACTAATGTGGATTTTGATCCGGAACGTTTTGCGGTACTCATTCACAGTACCGTTTCATTAAGGGATGCTTTAAAGGAAAAGATTAAAGCAGCGGGAATAAACACTGATACAACAGAAGCAAAAGTAAAATTCAAACCCGAAGCCACCCTTGAGGGCCTTACAAAACAAGGAGAACAATTCGGGTTAGCATCATACCCAGCTAAAAATGAAGATATACGCTCATTAAAACATATTCTTCTCTTCGGGCTCAAAGGAATTGCTGCTTATGCGTACCATGCACAGCTCCTTGGCCGGGAAGACGATGCAATCTACGCCTTTACGTACAATGCTCTTTCAACACTCCTGGAAGAAAATCTGTCTCCGGATGATCTTTTGCCGCTCGTACTCAAGTGCGGGGAAATTAATTTAAAAGCCATGGAAATACTTGATGAAGCAAATACCGGAACATATGGTCACCCTGTTCCCACAAAGGTCCCCCTCGGTGCGAAAAAGGGCAAGGCGATACTCGTTTCCGGCCATGATCTGAAAGACCTTGAAGACATCCTGAAGCAGACTGCGGGAAAAGACATCTTTGCATATACCCACGGTGAGATGCTCCCTGCGCACGGATACCCTGAGCTTAAAAAGTATCCTCATTTTTACGGACATTATGGTACTGCATGGCAGAACCAGCATAAAGATTTTGCCCAATTCCCCGGTGCAATCCTGATGACCACCAATTGTATCCAAAAACCGTTGGATACATATTCAGGCAATATATTTACTACCGGCCTGGTAGGATGGCCTGGTGTCGTACATATTTCTGACCATAAATTTACTCATGTTATCGAAAAAGCCCTTTCAATGCAAGGCTTTGTTGAAGATACAAACGGTAAGTCCGTAATGGTTGGTTTTGCAAGGAATACCGTGATGGGTGTAGCCGGCCAAGTGATAGAGGCTGTTAAGAACAAAAATATACGCCATTTCTTCCTTGTTGCAGGCTGCGATGGGGCAAAACCCGGCAGGAACTACTACACAGAGTTTGTAGAAAAAGTCCCGAAGGATTGTATAGTACTGACCCTGGCCTGCGGCAAGTTTCGCTTTTTCGATAAAGACCTGGGCGATATCGGCGGCATACCGAGGCTTCTCGACATCGGGCAGTGCAATGACGCGTATTCGGCAATACAAATTGCTGTTGCACTTTCAAAGGCTTTCAATGTCGGTGTAAACGACCTGCCTCTCTCATTTATTCTTTCATGGTATGAACAGAAGGCGGTGGCAATCCTCCTGACATTATTCTACCTCGGTATCAGGAACATCCGTCTCGGACCGTCCCTCCCTGCCTTTGTCACTCCGAATGTACTGGACATACTGGTAAAGACATTTGACATCAAACCTATTGCAACACCGGATGAGGATTTGAAAGCAATACTGGGATAAAGAAAATGTATTGATAATCCGAGAGGTTAAGGGGTTGATGGAATTATTGACCCCTTACCTTTCTGGTTTTTGAATGGCTTTGGGAGGAAATTAATGAAAACAAAAAGAAATATAATAGAGATAGATAAAGATCTCTGCAATGGATGCGGTCAATGTGTCTTAGCCTGTGCCGAAGGCGCGATAGAGCTTGTCAACGGCAAAGCCGTGCTCGTATCGGAAAATTACTGCGATGGTCTTGCTGCATGTATCGGGGAATGCCCTGAAGGCGCTCTCAAGATAGTTGAGAGGGAAGCAGAATCTTTTGATAATGAAGCAGTTGAGCAGCATTTAAAAAATAAAGAACTTTTTCATAACCACATATCCGACCATGAAACGATTAAAGAAGACGTTCTCCCCTGCGGTTGCCCTTCCACAAACATGCAGATATTTTCTTCCCCCTGTGAAGCAGCCAACCATCCGTCGCTATTTACACGTGAAGATTCTTCCCTCATGCACTGGCCGGTACAGATCAGACTTATTCCTCCTGATGCTCTGTTCCTGAAAAATGCAGATATCCTTGTGGCTGCAGATTGTACACCTGTAGCATACCCTGCCTTTCACAAAGATTTTTTAAAAGGTAAAGCAGTTCTAATCGGTTGTCCCAAATTTGATGATACTGAAGCGTATATCGCTAAGTTTGCGGAGATATTCAATAATGCAGGCATTAAAAGCGTTACCGTTCTCATTATGGAAGTACCTTGTTGTTCAAAACTCCCAATGATAGTTCATCAGGGTATGGAACTTTCAGGCAAAAAAGTTCCTATGGAAGTTGTTGTCATTAGCGCAAGGGGAAAAATCCTTAAAAAAGAAAAGATGTAATAAAAACACCCCACCACAGAAGACATGTGGTGGGGTGTAAAATGTTAAGTTATTAATTTCTTACTTCATTGCTTTAAATTCTTTTTCGTCTAACGTGCCATCGCCGTTTTTATCAAGTGCTTTGAACTGTTCAGGTGTTATATTTACAAAAACGATGACAAGTTCTTCAATGGTTATCTTACCGTCTTTGTTTGTATCCAGGTCCTTGAAACTTTTTTTAGGTTTTACTGCTTCCTTTTTTGCTTTTTCCGGTTTCTTTCCTGCAATTTTTTTCACTTCAATGCCGTCCTTCACATATTTGGCAGCAATCTTGTCGCCTACCTGGATATCTCCAGCTGCCTTGTAGCCCTTAAATTTAGCATTGTTAAGGTCAAAGGTTACCGATCCCTTTTCTCCCTTCATGCCGTATTTGCTTTCTACCGTGGCTGTCTTTGCTGCAGTGTCAACGGCAGCAACATCACCGATGAAAACCCCTTTTGGCTTTGGCTTCGGCTTCGGTTTTTCCGGTTCTGCCGCTTTTTCCGGAGCTGCTTTTTCAGCGCCCGGTTTCTCAGCAACTGCTTTCTCAGGAGCCGGTGCAGCCTTTTCAGCTTTTGCCGGAGCTGCTCCAGGTTTGGGTTGAGCAAAAACGGTTGTAACAAATGCAATGCTGATAATTAATGCAAGTACCACCATAAAAACCTTCTTCATAATCATACCTCCTCTATTAGTTTGTGATTACGCTGTAGGCCGTATATATAATGTTCCAATATATGATACAGGCATGTCAAGACCTTATTTGGAGTTCCATATCTATTGGGTTCAATATAAGCAGTTTTGTAGATGAAAATTCAGGATGATTTTGTAGAATATGTTTTTTTTCATTAAAACGTCTGGTTAAATCATAATCGCCTGTTAAAAAAAGGCTTACGCTGCTTCTCGTACAATGATGTATATGTACAATGTTTCTTTCTCCAGAAGAAAAGTTATATTTCTGCAAAACTGTCTTAATAATAAAATCAGCATGATTTTTATCTACCGGAAGCCTCCAGTGACTTTTTTTGCACAAACCTATAACCCTGTTCAACAGACCAAAAATGTTCCGGTTCCTTTCCCCTCTTTTTCCTTCGAAAGCAGTCTCTAAATTATATTTACTCAAGACAGAAACGAGTATATCCCTATTGAGTTGATAGTCGATGTATTTCAAGTCTCTCCATCGGTCTTCCGAATACCAGAGATGCAGGACGTTTGAACACTCCCGAAGAATATCATCGACTGCCTGTATTTCATTGTCTGGAATCGCTTTTTTATCTCCATAGCAAAATATATCATCCTTTAAAAAATCAAAGAGCGAATCTCTGTCAAAAATCTGAGGGAGGGTTTCTATCTGTTCATAAAAGAGCAGAATTCTCTTCCAGCACTTTATGCTGTCCTTGTTTGCCATTCCTGATCTCTCAAACTCTTCGATCGCATCTCCTGCCCTCAATGTGTCGGTTATGCAACAACCCTGCCTGTTTAGAGAGAGCATTATGTCCATCTCCATGTCTTTTTGACTTGTAACAAAATTTATCCTATCATTGCGGAACTCTTTCCACAAAGAACGCATAGCCTGTGAGTCCTGAAGCCGTTCTCCGGTTTCTGAAGGTATTGATGCCAAAGAGGCAAGAGCATGATAATCTATGTATGCAGTCTTAATCATTTAATGACCACCTGACAAAACGGCAGCCTCGGCCGATTACGTCTGGTTGCTGTATCTGATATTTCACTTTTAAATGATATAGCTGCATGGCTGGTGTATAAAAAGAAAAACGGAATTAAGTACTTCATAGACCCCCTTTTACTTTTTTTTTGAATGGGGTAAACTATTTTGTTTTTGTTCCCAACAGGTGTCCTATCACATAATTTATGAGTGACAGCACAATGCTGAACAAGACGGCAATCCAGAAGCCGCCAACCTCAAACCCTTTTAAAATCGATGAGGCCAATAGAATCAGTAGTGCATTTATCACGAATGTGAACAGCCCCAAGGTTAAAATATTAATAGGTAAGGTAATTAATATTAGTATCGGTCTTATCAGGACATTGACAATCCCGAGAAAAAATGCGACCCATAAAGCTGAAAAAAAACCATTTATTTTAACACCAGGAATAATATAAGAACTTATGATTATTGACACGGCCATTATAAGCCATTTAAGGAACAGCATCATCCCCTGTTATTTTACCTTCTTCAAAACTGTACGAAAGCCCGAGACAATGTTTTTATTCACGATAAAACTTATCGCTTGACATCATTTTAAGCTTGGCAATATCAATTTCCTCTAATAATGAGTTCAATGCCTTCCCTAAAACAGATGTTTTTTCACTGAACGTTGTAATGGTATTTAGAAGCTGATTGAGGTTGGATCTGGCAGTGTTGATGTTCTCTTTAATCTTCCTTTCACGTTCCTTAAATTCTTCAATCAAGTCCTTAAATTGTGTCATCTCTTCAGGGGTTAAATTTTTTGCCCTGATCAAGTCATCAACATTTCTTATGCCATCCATAAAAGCCCCTCTCTTTAGGATAAGGTATCTGTAATTATCCTTTAAATTTTCAAATATTTCAACAAATTATTTAATTGGAACTGCCTGTAGCTTTCCGTCCCATCCTCACGGATGGCTTGGCTTTATCGATCATGTGTAACAATGTATAACATTTATGATGTTTTGTCTGTAGGACAGTTGTGACAATTCGTGTAGGACATTTACGATAAAACGTGTAAAACATTTATCACAATTACTGGTATCCCAGTGGTTATATTATATGTAGCAATGATTTATCCGTGACGAACATCTCAATACTCAATTGCTTACGGTAATACTTATTTTCTGGTAAACCACGAAGATCAAACTTTGCAGGTAATAGAGAAAGTTGTCCCTCAAACATTGAAAATACGAAAAGCCGGATGAATCTAAAATATCATGAAAACTGGGTTTATCAATAAGTGTATTTTATGGTAAACTTAACTATTCTCTGTATTCGTCGTTCAGGGAACGATCAAATTTATAGAAGGCTGTTATGATAAAAATGAAAAGCTTTATATCTATTCTATTGCTTATAACTTTGGCAACCTATCTTTCTGCCTGTCAGAGCTATCAGAGACGGGCAATACCTGTTAAAATGCTTTCCTCGTACCCTAACGCAACAGAGGTTGCCGGTGCAACAATTGCAGCCAAAATTTATGACGATAAAAACGAGGCAGAGACATTTTATGGATTTGATATTGTCAGTACCGGTGTTATCCCGGTTCAGTTAATATTTGACAACAAGGGTATACATTCAATTACGATAATACCATCGCAGACTTTCCCGGTGAGATGGCAAAAGCAAAGGAGTTGAGGACACAGTTAAAAGAAACTGACACGGGTAATATTCACAGCCTTATTATAAAGTTTTAAAATATTTTAGTTAAGGAGAACAAAAATGGAAATTTTTTTACAGGCAAGCGACATTATCCAATTTGCCATAAGGATAGAAGAGGACGGTGAAATATTTTACCGTAAAGCTGCTCTCATGATGGAAGATAAAAGAACAGGAGAAATTTTCAATCATCTTGCCGATGAAGAAGTGGGGCACAAGAAAATATTTCAGGACATGCTATCAAAAATAGGGGAGTACAGACCACCTGAGAGCTTTCAAGGGGAGTATCTTGCATATCTGCGTGACTACATAGACAACAAGGCAGTTTTTACAAAAGATATAAACAATCAGCAACTGTCCGATGTACACGATATGCTATCCGCTGTTAGTTTTGCTATGCAGCGTGAGTTGGATTCTATTTTGTATTATCAGGAGACAAAGCAATTCCTGTCGGAGAGGCATTATGTGACAATAGACAATATTATTGAAGAAGAGAGGAAACATTTTGCAAGTCTGGCTGAAATGAAAAAAACATATCAATTATAACGAGGTAAAATATTATACTGGAAACATTAATAAGATATTTTAACAAACAGCCGCTGCTTTGTTATTTAAAAACTGCCAACGAAGAGGGAAAAATCTATGTAGCCCCCTGGCTCTTCATACATAGTTAATGAAAAGGCCGATATTGATATGTATATTACCGAGTTACAAGAAAAATTGTCTATCTTCAATAAATTGTAGCGAAGCATACAAAAAGTGATTTTAATAAATCCGCCTATCGTTAAGCCCAGCGAACCCCCTGCAGGCATTGCCAAGCTTTCAGGGGCGCTCCATGCTGCCAATATCAGGCATTACATACTTGATGCAAATATTGAAGGTATCTACTATCTATTAAATAATGCCCCGAAACCTGTTGATACGTGGACAAGACGCGCTTCCCGTCACCTGTCTCGCAACCTTGAGGCTCTCAAAAACAGGGATATCTATAGAAATATTGACAGGTACAAACGGGCAATAATGGATGTAAACAGAATCCTTGAATCCGCTGCTGCTGGGACAGGGAGCAGGCTGAGTCTTGCTGATTATTATCATGCTGGTCTATCTCCGGTAAAAAGCAGTGACCTGATATACGTAGCGGAACACCCTGAGGAAAGTCCCTTTTATCCATATTTTTCAGTTCGCTTGTCCGAGTTTGTGAAAGGCGAGGGGATAACAACTGCAGGTTTTTCACTCAATTATCTTAGCCAGGCATTGACTGCTTTTGCTATGATTGGTTTTTTGAAACGTGAGTTCCCTCGCGTAAAAGTGATCATAGGCGGCGGTCTTATTACTTCCTGGATGAGAAACACGGGGTGGAAGAATCCCTTCGGCGGTCTTTTGGATCATTGTGTTTCCGGACCAGGGGAAATACCACTTCTCGAGATTCTCGGCAAGAAAATATCAAAAAAAAGTAATTACCGGCCATCCTATGACCTTATGCCAGTAAAAGACTATCTTTCTCCCGGATTTATTTTGCCGTTCAGCTCATCAACCGGATGCTACTGGGGCAAATGTACTTTTTGTCCGGAAAAAGCAGAGGGAAACAGATATTCACAAATCCGGCCCGATTCGGTGATTGATGACCTATCTTATCTTATTGACCGGCATGGTCCGGTTTTGATTCATTTAACGGATAATGCAATCAGTCCGGTAATGATGAAAAAAATTGTTGAACGCCCCCCGGGAGTTCCCTGGTATGGCTTTGTAAGAGTGGCTGAATACCTTGCAGATCCTTATTTTTGCAGAGCACTGAAGAACTCCGGTTGTGTTATGCTAAAGCTTGGCCTTGAATCGGGGGATCAACGTGTACTTGACTTTATGAATAAAGGCTGTGATGTGAAAACTGCTTCAAAGGTTCTTAAAACGATTAAGGAAGCGGGTATTTCCACTTATATCTATCTACTTTTTGGAACTCCTTCTGAAACGATAGATGAGGCAAGGAATACCCTTGATTTTGTTGTTAATCATAGTGATTTTATTGATTTTATGAATCTTGCTGTATTTAACCTCCCGGTGAACAGCTCTGAGGCAAGGAAAGTTAACACTGTTGATTTCTATGAAGGAGACCTTTCGCTCTATACTGATTTCAGACATCCTGCAGGATGGGGGAGGAGGCAGGTAAGAGATTTTCTCGATAAGGAGTTTAAAAGAGATCCTGCAGTGCAGTCAATTATACACAGGCAACCGCAATTCTTTACCTCAAATCATGCGCCTTTTTTTATGATGGATCAGAAGAATCATTAAGCCTTCGGAAATGCCCTGAAAAATAATCACCTAATGTTGCAACCTGGACGTTGAACATTAAGCTTTTATTATTTAGACTTCTTCTGATACAAGGGACTGAAGAATCTCCCTTTCTTCGACTGTGGCCAATACAATGAAACTCATTTCCTTTTCAATAATGCTTTTCGGATGAGGGTTATAAACCCAATCACCGTCGGATTTTCTCACAGCGATAAGCAGTATATTCCCCATGCTCCTGAAGTCTATCTCTTCCAAAGATTTCCCTGCATAAGGCGAATGTTTCGGTATATGTACTTCTTCGACCCTTAAATGCGATTCTTTGTCCCTCAACATCTTGTCGAGAAAAGATGTGACATGTGGCCTGACCATTTCAGAGGCCATTCTCAATCCGCCTATATAATTAAGAGCAACAACTGTATCGGCGCCGGCCTTTTTTAACTTGTCCACATTTTTCGTATCTGTACAGCGCGAGATAATTGTTAAATCCGGGTTCAGTTGTTTTGCTGTAAGGACAATAACAATATTATCATTATCAGAGGTTGAGGCGGCAAAAAGTCCCTTAGCTTTTTTAATCATTGCTTTTTCAAGAACTTCATTTTCCGTTGCATCCCCAATAATCATATCAACATTCATATTATGGATTTTTAAGTAATCCAGCCTTGTCTCATCCATGTCTATTGCAACCAGATGTCTTCTTGTATTATAGAGCTCATGCACAATATACATCCCCACCATACCCATACCGCATACTATATAGTGGTTTTTCATCTTTTCTATCCTTTTATCCATCTTTTTCCTCCTGAAAACCCTTTTCAGTTCGCCTTCTATGATATATGCAGCGAGTGCTGTTAAGAGGTAGGCTACTGTACCGGCACCTAAAAATATGAATATAATTGCGAATAACTTACCGAGAGGTTTGTCGTCGAGCCCGATTACATCTCCGTATCCTACCGTAGATATTGTGATTACAGTCATATACAGGGCATCAAGAAAGGTTGTATTTTTACCGCCTGCTATCTTGAAACCGACTGTTCCTATAATTATAATAAGTACTATCGCTATGATAATATGCTGAAGTTTTTTGGGTATATTATTCATAAAAGAAGTCCTTTATTATAGCATTAACAAAATTGATGATAAACGCATTTATTGATTAACTGTATCAAAAAATGTATTATAATGTTTAATAAAACAGTTTTCGACAATAATACTTTTAAATACTAAAAAAAACTGAGAGGGCTTGTTTCAGAAAAGTATATCGAAAATATTATTCATTTATTGTATCAATGTAAAGCAACAAAGACATAAATAAAAAAGACTTTTACTGATTGGGATAAAAAATAGATGCATTTTTTCTGGAAAATATATCTTTATATTATTAGTTCAATCTTAGCGATCAATATTCTCATTTTTTATATTGTCCCTGTTAATTTAATTAACCCCATTCAACAGTCTTTTTTGTCCGGTTGTCTCTTGAGACAGTTTTTTGAAAAAATAAACAGTAATATTTTTATATTCATATTATCATTAGCAGCTTCTCTGGCAATCTTTGGCATAATCATTTATTTTTCAGTTAAATATTTTGCTCAGCCAATTAAGGAGATAATTAATGGGACAGAAATAATAGGAAAAGGCGACCTAACATACAGGATAAAGGTTCAACCGAAAGATGAACTGAGTCTGCTTACAAATTCATTCAATATGATGGCTGAAGAGCTTCAAAAAACGACCGTCTCGAAAGCATATGCAGATAATATCATGAGTACAATGATCGATGCCTTGATTGTAATTGACCCTGATATGAATATAAAAACAGTAAATAAAGGAACAATCGATCTGTTGGGATATAGCGAAAAAGAACTTTCCGGAAACAACATCGGAATGATGTTTGGATCTGGATATATTGATTCTCTTGAAGGCGTAAGAATGATAAGGCTCATCGAAAAAGGTGAAGCAAGAAATTATGAAACACTTCTCCAGACAAGGGATGGCAGGCGCATACCTGTACTAATGAATAGCTCTCCAATGAAAGATAATGATGAAAATATAGACTGTTTTGTATGCACAATAAGGGATATTGAAGACCGGAAACTTGCCGAAGATGCGCTTAGAAATGCAGAAGAAAAATACAGGAAGATATTCGAAGGCGCCCTGGAAGGTATATTCCAGGCTAAGCTCGATGGAAGTTTGATAAGCGCAAACCCTGCATTTGCGCGCGTGCTTGGTTATGATTCCGAGGAAGAGCTTATGAATATTGTTACAGACATCTGGGAACAGTTTTATCCGGACCCGACAGAACTTCATTTGTTTTCCCGGAATATTCTTGAGAAAGGAGAAGTTAGAAATAAGGAAATTCAAATCCGCCAAAAAAAAGGAAATTTAATATGGTTATCTATGAATGCTCAAATAGTGCGGGATAAGACGGGCAAGCCATTATACTGTGAAGGAGTACTGGAAGACATAGACAACCGGAAAAGGCTTGAAGCCGAACTCCACCAGGCCCAGAAAATGGAAGCCATTGGTACGCTTGCAGGTGGTATAGCCCATGATTTCAACAACCTTCTCATGGGTATTCAGGGGTGTGCATCTCTAATTCTTCTTAATAAAGATCCCTCTCACCCCGAATATAGTAAATTAAAAAGTATTGAGCAACAGGTGCAGAGCGGTGCAACGCTTACGAAACAACTGTTGGGATTTGCAAGAAGCGGGAGATATGAGATTAAACCGGTTAAACTAAACGAAATACTGGAAAGAACTTCCGTCATGTTCAATAGAACACGAAAAGAGATTATGATCGAGAAAAAATTTCGCAAAGATCTTTGGGTTGTGGAAGCTGATCAAGGACAAATTGAACAAGTATTTATCAATCTTTATGTTAATGCGTGGCAGGCAATGCCCGGAGGCGGCACAATATATCTTGAAACAGAAAACATAATCATCGACGAGCATTCTGTAGCATCTTTTTCCATAAAACCCGGGAATTATGTAAAGATAACTATTGCCGATACAGGCATCGGTATGGACGAAAAAACAAGGCAACGCATATTTGAGCCCTTTTTTACAACCAAGGAAATGGGTCGGGGAACTGGGTTGGGCCTTGCAACAGTTTACGGCATAGTCAGAGGTCACGGTGGTATTATCAATGTATATAGCAGTAAAGGGTATGGTACTACATTTAATATCTTTTTACCGGCAACAGCAGAGACCATTGTAGAAGAAAAGGTTATCGCACAGCAAATTTTAAATGGAAGCGAAACAGTTCTCCTAATTGATGATGAAGAAATAATAATTGATGTAAGCAGGCAGATGCTCGAAACGCTTGGATATAGAGTGATTGTTGCAAGGAGCGGACGGGAGGCTGTAGATATTTATAAAAAACAGAATGCATTTATAGATGTTGTTATCCTGGACATTGTTATGCCGGAAATGAACGGCGGGGAGATATCCGATGCCCTGAAGGCAATAAATTCAAAAGTAAAGATTATATTGTCAAGTGGTTATAGCATGAACGATTTAGCGATAAAAATATTAAAACATGGTTGTCATTCCTTTATTCAGAAACCCTTCAGCATTGATCAGCTGTCGCAAAAGCTCAGAAAAGTTCTGGATAGTTGATTTACAGAGAAACATGTCTTACATTTTATTTTAAAACAGGCTTAGAAATTTAAATTCTCTTATAATTAATAATGGAAGACAAAAAGCCGGTGCTTTTTATTAATCGGCAAATTTATACAAAATATGAGGTGAAAAAATATGACTGTTGAAAAATTGGAATTCAAAACAGAAGTAAAGCAATTACTCGATCTGATGATTCACTCTCTTTACTCACACAAGGAAGTTTTTTTGCGTGAGCTTATTTCCAATGCCTCGGATGCAATAGACCGCGCTCAGTATGAATCACTGACAGATGGTGATATCCTTGAAAGCGAAAGTGGCTGGAAGATTAAAATTATCCCTGACAAAGAAGCCAAAACGTTGATAGTGAGTGATAATGGTATTGGAATGACAAAGGATGAAATAATCCAGGCTCTTGGAACAATAGCCCATTCAGGTACAAAAGAATTCCTGAATGCCCTGCAGAACAAAGAGTTAAAGGACAATCCGGAGCTCATAGGCCAGTTCGGCGTAGGCTTTTACTCGTCTTTCATGGTTGCCGATAAGGTTGTTGTTATCTCAAGAAAGGCGGGGACGAAGGGCGACAAAGGTGTCAGGTGGGAGTCGACAGGTGACGGTACATTTACCGTTGAAGAGATCGAAAAAGAACAGAAAGGCACGGATGTGATCCTTTACCTGACAAAAGAAGAAGAGAAATATCTCCAGCAATGGGAGATACGTAGTGTAGTGAAAAGGTATTCTGATTTTATCGGCCATCCTATTGTTATGGATGTGGAGCGTGAAAAGGAAAGTGAACTCAAAAAAGGAGAGAAATATAAAGTAAAGGAAGAAGAGACCCTTAATTCTATGAAGGCGTTGTGGCTAAGGGACAAATCGGAAGTCACCGAGGAAGAACATGCCGAATTTTATAAACACGTTTCCCATGATCCTTCAAAACCGGCGAAGGTGATTCATTACAGGGCTGAAGGCACTTCTGAATTCAGCGCATTGCTTTACATACCCGTGAAGGCGCCCTTTAACATCCTTTACAAGGATTTTCAGATAGGTCCGATGCTGTATGTCAAGAGGGTGCAAATCATGGAGCACTGTGAAGAATTGATACCTCCTTACCTGAGATTCGTAAAGGGTGTGGTGGACTCTTCCGACCTTCCTCTTAATATTTCCAGAGAGATGCTCCAGAATAACAGACAGATTGAGATTATAAAAACAAATATTACAAAGAAGGTGCTTGATGTACTGAACGATATGAAAAATGACGAATACGATAATTATCTTTTATTCCATAAGGAATTCGGCAGAGTTTTAAAAGAGGGCATCCATTATGATTTTGCGAAGAGAGAGGCTATTGCCGATCTGCTTCTTTTTCCATCAACAAATAATCAGGAAGACAAATTGAGGTCATTTCAGGATTATGTAAATGATATGAAGGAAGACCAGAATGATATTTACTACATAACAGGGGCGTCGCCCAATGAGGCACTTAAATCGCCATATCTTGAAGCCTTCAAAGAAAAGGGCTATGAGGTGCTCGTATTTCTTGATGATATAGATGATTTCATCTTCAGTGCATTTGAGTACAAAGGGAAGATGCTGAAGTCTGTTGTCAAAGGTGACATAGATCTGGACAAGACAAAAAAGGAAGAGAAAGAGATAACAAAAAAGAAATACGATAAGCTTATTGATTTTATTAAAGATACCCTGAAGGATGATGTTAAAGACGTTAGAGTCTCCGGAAGGCTTACCGACTCGGCCTGTTGTCTGGTAGCAGACGAGGGCGATATAGACCCGCAGATGGAAAAGATATTAAAATCAATGGGACAGGATATACCCGAAAGAAAACCTGTGCTTGAAATAAACCCGGATCATCATGTCCTGACAGCAATAAACAATCTCTTTGAAAATGATAAAACAGACGTCACTCTTCAGGAATACGTAAGACTCCTCTATGATCAAGCGCTGGTGCTGGAGGGTTCAAGGCCGAAAGACCCGACTGCCTTTGCCCATGCTATTTCAAAACTGATGATCGAAAACGCTGAAAAGAAAAGCGGTTAGGCCAAACAGTCGAGGATTTGATGACAAAGCCAACGATGATAATGTCTTGATCTAGAATTGGAATAAGTCATTTCCCAATTAATGGCAATATCCGCAGGCGCATAGTTTTATCGTCAATGGACAGTAATGCACCTGCATCCAATTCAGCCTTCATCTGACGGAGAGCGCCGGTGATTATACCCCCGATAACATCAGGGCTGACATCTTCGGCACGTACCTGTACAACGCTCGGGGCCATGCCCTGAGTAGCAGCCAGGATAGTACTGAAATCGAGATCGTGAGTTAATACAACGTACCCATTAGCCGCTGCCCATGACATAATTTCCGTATCATGTGCCGTAGCCTTACCCACATTAGACCAGTGCAGAGCTTCGAACCCGTTATCTTGTAACAAGGTAATCCATCTTGGCGAAAGGTTCATATCAACAAGTAACTTCATGCGTTGGCAAGCAATATCTCACGTTCTTCTGCGCGCCATGCCGCATAACGTATAGCTTGGAATATATCCTCACGTTCCAGGTAGGGATAGTCTGCAAGTATTTCTTCAATAGAATGGCCTGCGCCGATTTGACCAACTATCATGCCGACGGTGATTCGCATTCCGCGGATACAAGCCTTGCCTCCCATCACATCCGGTTCTTGGCTGATGCGATCTAACGTTGTCATGGAACCCTCCTTTATTGAAACTCATTGAAATGGTAAACGAATGAGAATTTTATTTCAAGAACTATTTGGTGGATATAGGGGATGGACTTTCGAGTATAGCCTGTCTTGGCATAATGGTTATAATGACAGAAGAGAGATTATGATATCAATTGAATAATTGAAAGACGCATTCGTCATTTAAGAGCAATGATCTTCCGGGACAGGGAATCGACGCTTGGGGCATCGGCATTCATAAGCCAACTCACTGCAGCACCGAAGCTGTACCCGGTACGGATACCTGCATTGGTAAGCGCGTCAAGGGCTGCGGCAGTGGACTGGACCTCTAAACCGGGAGCTGCCTGCCAGCTTCCATCTCCTAACTGGTGAGTCATGAGCCAGGCCAATCCCTTGTAACGGGCATTGTCTATCTGCTCCTGGGACACCGCATGGGACTGCATGGTGAAGAACATGCACAGCGCTATCACCATGAGTGCACGTAAACATAGAATCATGATTAGCCTCCTTTTCCTGTCGTGATCACTAATTCTGATTTCTTTATTTGTCTGAAAATCCCCTTCCTTAATCTGTAACTCTTTCAACTGGTTGGCTCATAATCAACTTTTGAGTGTTTCCTGTTAACGGCTGGATGCATCTGTGCCCCGCCGATTGGTATTTTGCGTCTTGTTTCGTCGACTGCGGCACCGCACTGTCCTCAATGTACCGCAGGGGTACACCTCCGGGCGGCGACACCTTGTCTTCGCACAATCCATCATATCGGTTCATCCTGCATGAAAGTGCAGGGGAATTCATCTCAGCCTGAAATATTTTCATTGCTCCTGATCTTCTTTTATCCTACTAATTAAATATTGAAGGTCATCCCGTATTCCGTCCTTATGTTCTCCTCTGTTTGTCCTGTGTCAGTGGCTGACCCCTTTTGTTTCACTTTGTTCCTCCTGTGTCAGTGGCTAACCCCTTTGTTCTTTCTCAAAAATCACCGTTTCCTGTCGGGCGAAAGGTGGTTTTATCACAAACTCTCGCCAATTTGACATGAACCCAGGTATCTGAGACAGTCTTTCGTCCAAGGTGTCGAAACCAGCTATCTCCTCGTTTATTTCGATTATGTTAGAGGTATCTTGCTCGCGCACCTCTATCGCGAAGCACACTATGTCAGTTGTCAGGAGATCGCGCTTAAAAGCAATGATTTTGAATATCTTCTCAAAATCAACACGTATAACTTCTTCTCCATACTCTACTGCAAATCCTGAGTCCAAAACAGTGATCTTAGCTTGTTTCATCCTCTCTGTTCGGCGAAATAGATCTGTAAAGCATTTAAGCATTACTCGAACCTCCTTGATTCTCCCAAACGTATCGGGTCAGTGATGAAGGTAGTCGTAAATGGTGCTACCTATTCCACTTGTGTAATTGTAGATGGCACCCCCAAGTATTCTACCTGTATAACCGCCAGCAGCAGCTCCGGCAACGCCTCCTGCTATTGTGCCAACCACAGGTGCAACGCTCCCGAAAGCAGCCCCAAAAGAGCCTCCCGCAAGACTGCCAAGAACGCCGACGCTTGATTCTGCCAGTGCTTTAAACGGGTCCGAAGATTTTGCAACCTGGTATACGTCATATGCTACCGATGCCAGCAATAGCGCCGTTCCTGAGTACTTAAAGATGCTGCCCCACATGTTTGCGGTTGGATTGGTAACGTTTGCCGAATTAAATGATCCCGGTTTGGCGTCTACACTAGGGCGTATGAACTCCAGGGGCTCACGCACAAGGATCGGGGTTTCTTCCCGCAAAGCCACTTTTAATAAGGTCCTGTTGAGTCTGTCCGTTGGCTCCAAGTTGGCTGCCGCTTGCAGGTATTGACTGCGCGTAAATCCAGCATCTCCAAGTTGCTGGCCAACAAAGGTGCCCACGTCGGCGGCCATGTTGACGACTGTGCTTGATTGGTTCGCATTCATCCCCTGGCCCAGACTTATGTCAGAAGTAGTGTTGTAGTAGCTCGTATTCTGAACAATTACCTTCGTCTGGCTGTTGTTGAAAGCCATCAGCCCCATCGGATCGGTAAAGTTTACCGGGTTGGCATTTACATATGCATATGGATTAATTCCAGCATTCATACCTATCGGATCTCTCTGTGTGAATCTTCCTATGGTCGGATCATAATACCTTGCCCGGTAGTAAACAAGTCCCGTCTCATCCGGTTCCCTTCCGGTGTAGCCGTATTGCGGGATTGTTCCACTGCTATCGATCTTATTCCCCCAGGCATCAAAGCGCTGGGTGACGGTTATTGTTCCGGTTTGATTAGACATGGCTACCACACTTCCTAACCCATCCTGATGGTAGTACCGTCTTTCTGTCCCTGCTGTTCTTATGATCGGATCATCCGTATTAGGGCCGTGGGTATACTGAGCGGCAGCGGTTGTCCAGTTCGTGTATTCTGCGATAATGTCGGGGCCGTTATAGAGGAAGTTAGTTGTTGATGTGCCGACGGTCTTGCTGATCCTGCGGCCTTCATGATCATAGGTGTAGGATTGTGTGTCGATACCCGTCTTGTTTACCTGTGTAAGGCGGTTTAAGGCATCGTAGGTAATATCCGTTACGGTTGTTCCCTGGGTCTTCCTGTAC
>JAPLKB010000006.1 GCA_026388275.1 Pseudomonadota bacterium | reverse complement strand
GCATATGAAGTCTTCAGAATTGGAACCGTTAATTGATGAAATTATTGTTGACACGAAAGCATGGATTAGGGATAATGTGAAATGATGTGTAACTAACCAAAATAATAAGGCAAAGCAGACTTTGTTACGTATAGCACCTACTAATGTTCAGTGGCGGCTGGTTGCCATAATTGACGATTACGGATGGAAAGTTATCCACCTGTAGATTTATTTTTATCCTGATAGAGTCCAGTTAACTTTTTTACTTTTTTTGAGAGCAAGAATACCTCTTACCCAAAATCAGTTACATCTCATAGTAAATTCAAGCGGCACTTTATTTTCCAAATTCCCTGTGAACTGCTTGCCATTGCTACAAGTGAAAGTTCCTTTACCTGTGAATTTGCCATCAACAAATTCACCTATGTATTTATCGCCATTTGCATAGGTATAAGTTCCTTTGCCGTTTAACTTCCAATTAGTAAATTCACCTTCGTATTTATCGCCATTTTCATAGGTGCGAACTCCTTCGTATGCACCTGTTTTGTATGCAGCTGCAATGCGAGCCTTTTCGGAATCCAGAATACTCTGGCCGGACCGCACTGGGAGCGCCCGCATGGCCGAGGGATCGCGCTGGTTTTTCAGTGTATGCCTGCCATACAGGAAACTGACAATTTCAGCATCGGAACCGCGTGTTTCTGAAGTCCAAACCAAAGTACAAGTAAGGCGAATTACTTCCGTTAAATGGACATCATAACTGAGATCAGAATAACCGCAATCAGATTTATAACTTTTACCGGCATCATACAACCCCCCCAGCTCATCCAGCGTCGGCATCCGCCAGTCCGAATAACCACCCCCGCGGTAATTCTCACAATAGGACTTGGCACCTTTCCAATCAATATTCGCTCCATTGTCCTTTGCCGCCCACATCAGATCCGTCCGCGTGTCCAGAACTGTCTCATTGCTATGCGCGATGAAACGATTTCTCACCCTTACCTCCTCCTCTGCCCGATACTCCAGCTTGTAGATCTCCTCACGGACCTTCGCTGCATCGGGGGCATTGGGGGCGAGTTCGAGATAGCGTTTGTAGTGCCGCATGGCCTCACCGTAGTTTCCGGCCTTGGCCTGGATAGAGCCCAGGTTGAAGTAAATGTCCGGCCAGTTCGGCGCGAGTTTCGCTGCCTGTTCAAACTCGTTGACAGCACGTTTGTAGTCATTCGGCGTCTTGGCCATCTCAACCGCGGCCATCCCACGCGCCATGTAACGTTGTGCCTCCTCGGGCACGGTATCTGCAAGTGTTACAGAACACCAAGCTAATAATATCAACACACCGATCAAACACCCGATTTGTTTTCTATACATTTTCTATCCTCCCTTCCTTTACTAATTACAAGATTTGCGATTATCTAAAAAGCACACTTCCCCCCATTAACAGAATTGATTATTTTGGCATTACCAGGGGGGTGACCAGGAAGTATGGCGAGTTGTAAAAGTCTGAAGGAGTAAAATTAAGACCTAAGAATAACTTTAGTTTATTATCAGAAAATGGAATCGTGCGGCCGGCAGCATTGATTACTGCCCAGTCGGTTTCAGAGCAAACCACATCATCTTTGCCCCCTGGACCGTAGTTCGTATCATTTAACAGGTATTTACCGAACCAGGTATCTTTATTGATGAGTTTCTGATTGTTCTTTTGGGCCATCGCCACTGCCGCTGAGAAAAGAGCCTGCCCTTCCTTTTTGTTCAGTGGCTGTGCTAGTTTGGCCACATCAGCCCCACGGTTACCATACAACCCTTTGAATTCTTCTTCAGAAATAATACGCGGTCCTACATTGGGTTGATTATCCAGGAAAAGTTTTTTGCCCCTAACCTCTTTGAGATAGACGACCGTATGCGATGCATTAGATGGATTGCCCCCGGATAATTTGTTGTCTGCATAAACGATTCCTTTAGAGGCCTTCTCTCCCTCCATGAGCAGCACGTCACCGGCCTGTAGTTCATTAAATGTCTTCCATGGTAGTGGCGGCGCATTCGTCTTGAGCGATTTAGTAATCGCCGGCGCATTCGTCTTGAGCGATTTAGTAATCGCCGCCGCATACTTGTTTGGCTCCCTGAGTCTCTGTTCAATAAGCTGTTTCTGTTTCTCCATCCATTCGGCATTCATCTTCTCAAACTCGTTTTGCTCCTGTAGAACCTTTGGATCAACCGACCCCGTGCCAGTCTTCAATCCAAGCGTGTCAGTCCCATTGAGAGACCCACAGTATGTATTAGGAAATTTCCCGCTGCAACTATAAGGCGCACAGCAAGGCGTGCCGTTTAAAACACATGTCAGGCCCTTCTCGATGCAACCAGAAACCGACCCCGTACCAGTCTTCAATCCAAGTGTACCCGTACTGTTCCCCTTGAAAGACCCCAGAAGTTTGTCCTTTTCCTCAGCAAACTTCTTCTGTCTCGCAAGTTCCAGTTCTCTTTCTTGCTGCTCTCTTTGCAGTTGGAGCTGCCGCTGCTTTTCCTGCTCACGCGCCGCAGTGCCATCGTCCCCGCTGGGGCTACTCGGTGTTGGGGTGTCAAATCCACCGCAATAGGACATACTACCCCCAGGCATAGTCATACGATATTGTTCACATTGTGATTGAGTAGCAAAACTCCCTCTCCCATGATATCCAGATTGTTGTCCTATTATGCCCGTGTAGTAAATTTTCCAGTCGGCAAGAGCGGATTTGGGTGAAATGGTCGTAAGTATCAGAAGGAAGATCCCGATAATTTTTATTCCACTCATAAATGTCATATGACATAAATAACACAATAAAAGCAATCTATTAATTTGAAGTGCTGATTTTGTGATTAGAAACCCGATTAAAGAATTATTGAATGCCAATTGTAATGTTGTATATTGAAGGGATATGGCGGAGACTCGATTACAGGAAGAAAGCAGCACCTCTGGCCAAAACTGCAAAACATGGATTTCATGAAGAAGTGGTGCATTTAAGGCTAAAACCGCACAGCATGCATTACAGGAGGCATTGCTGTATACAAGGTAAAACCGTGAAGTTTTGCTTGCAGGCCAAAACCGCGCAGCATGTGTTGCTGGAAGTTCTCCATACCATTCCACCCTCCTTTTCAAACATGGGCAGCTTTGTCCAGGATCTCTTCGGCCCATTGATTCAGGCTTTTTCATGCGGTTTTTGCTGTGGCAAGAGCCCTTGCATGGACTTCAGGAGAAACATGAAGCACCATCTTGCCGCGGAAGCCGCTTTCAGTGGCTTGCGACCTGTGACAGCACAAATTGATAGCACTGGCAAGCAATTTTTAATAGCCCAAGAAACGACGGTGAATTTTTAAAAACAGAGTAATCAAGTTTATACCTGCCGGTCTTTAAAAAGCTCTTATAATTATAACGAAATTAGTGTATAATTTTCCTAGTCAGGAATATGATGAGAATAGCCGAGGATATAACCAAGCTTATCGGGAACACACCACTCGTAAGGATTAACAGGCTTGCGAAGGGGCTTAATGCAGAGATAGTTGCAAAACTTGAATTTTTCAACCCCTGCGGAAGTGTAAAAGACAGGATCGGGATAAACATGGTAGAGGCTGCTGAGAAGGCCGGTATTTTGAACGGCGATACAACCATTGTTGAACCTACCAGTGGCAATACCGGCATTGCCCTTGCCTTTGTATGCGCTGTTAAAGGATACAGGCTTATCCTTACAATGCCAGAGACGATGAGTATGGAAAGACGCAGTATGCTGAAGGCATTTGGCGCTGAACTTGTTTTAACACCGGGCGTACTCGGCATGAGAGGTGCAATAGACAAGGCCGAAGAAATAATAAAGGAAAATCCAAAGGCTATTATACTCCAGCAATTTAAAAACCCTGCAAACCCTGAAATACATATAAGAACGACAGCCGAAGAAATATGGCGTGACACGGAAGGCATGGCAGATGCATTAGTCGCAGGTGTCGGAACAGGCGGGACCATTACCGGTATCGGTACAACCTTGAAGAAAAGAAAACCTTCTTTTAAAGTAGTGGCGGTTGAACCTGAAGCATCTCCTGTGCTGTCAGGAGGCCAGCCAGGACCGCATAAAATACAGGGTATCGGCGCCGGTTTCATTCCCGAAATCTTAGACAGAAGCATCATCGACAGGATTGTAAAAGTTTCCAATGATAATGCTTTTGATACCTCGCGAAGGCTTGCGAAAGAAGAGGGGATATTCTGCGGCATATCTTCCGGTGCGGCGATGTGGGCAGCGATCAACATCGCAAAAAAGAAGGAGTTTAAGGGAAGTTTGATTGTAGTTATCATGCCTGATCTCGGCGACAGGTACCTTTCAACGGAATTATTTAATTCCTCCATGAAATAAGAGGGCAGGGGAGGCAATATTGAAAACGATTGATGAAATTAATGAAAAAATCAAGAACGGCAAGGTTGTTGTTGTAACTGCCGAAGAAATGATAGAGATTACAAAAGAAAAGGGCACAAAAAAAGCAGCCGGGTATGTAGACGTTGTAACAACCGGTACGTTCGGACCCATGTGCAGCAGCGGCATGTTTATAAATGTAGGCCATACAAAACCAAGGATAAAGATAGGCGGAGGAAAATGCCTCCTCAACGACGTACCCGCTTACTGCGGAATTGCAGCAGTTGATGTTTATATCGGCGCCACTGCAATGCCAGACGATGATCCGAGAAATATGGTCTATCCCGGTGCGTTCAAATATGGCGGTGGCCATGTGATTGAGGACTTTGTCAGTGGAAAGGATATACGACTTATGGCAACAGCCTACGGGACAGATTGTTATCCCAACAAAAAGATCGAAACATATATAAATAAAGATAATGTAAATGAGGCATACCTTTATAATCCAAGGAACGCTTATCAGAATTACAACGTTGCCGTTAACCTCACTAAAAAGATTATTTATACATACATGGGGATATTAAAACCGAAAATGCACAGCGCAAATTACTGCAGTGCAGGCCAGCTTTCCCCGCTCCTGAAAGACCCGAAGTACAGAACCATCGGCATCGGTACGAGGATATTTTTGGGCGGCGGCATTGGATACGTAGCATGGAACGGAACACAGCACAACCCTGATGCGCTAAGAAGCCCCGACGGGCTTCCCAGAGCAGGCGCCGGAACACTGGCGACCATAGGGGATGCAAAACAAATGAACAGCGACTTTCTGAAAGGTGCAAGCTTTGTCGGTTACGGAGCAACCATGTTTATCGGTCTGGGGATTCCTATACCTATACTTGACGAAGAGATGGCCTATTTTACGTCCAGAAGCGATGAAGATTTCTGGGCACAGGTTGTTGACTACGGCAATGATTATCCTAACAGGATACCTAAAAGCATCTGTGAGGTAAATTATGCCCAACTGAAATCCGGCAAGATATCCATTAACGGTAACGAAGTACCGACATTTCCTATTTCAAGCTATTCAAAAGCAAGGGAAATATCAGTGATATTAAAGGATTGGATAGACTCCGGCAAATTCCTCCTTACAAATCCGGTTGCACCTCTCCCCGGTGTCGAGTCCGGTATAAAAATGAATACACTTGAAGAAAGAATCCCGGAGGTATTTACAACAGACAGCTTAGAATGAATAAACAGCACAGAGTGAGAAAAACTCTGTTTCCATCTTGTAGCCTGTAGCCAATATCAAACTTCAGCTATAAGCAAGAGTCTATAAAGCTATCTGCAAAAACAATTATGAACAGAAAAGCTATTTCACTATTATCAGGCGGCCTGGACAGCGTTCTTGCAACCAGGGTTATCATGGACCAGGGTATAGAAGTTATAGCCCTCCATTTTACATCACCCTTCAGCAGCAGAAAAGAAAAAGAGCGGGGCCTGCAAGCTGTCAGGACAGTAAGCGAGCTTGGCATAGGTTTAATACTGAAACATAAAGGACCTGAGTACATTGATATTGTCAGATCGCCAAAATATGGCTACGGTAAAAACATAAACCCTTGTATTGATTGCAGAATATTTATGCTGCAGAAGACAAAGGAAATTATGGCTGAAGAGCAGGCAGGTTTTGTTGTGACAGGGGAAGTTCTTGGACAAAGACCGATGTCACAAAGAAGGGATACTATACAGATCATTGAAAAAGCCAGCGGACTTGAAGGCCTGATAGTCAGACCCCTCTCGGCAATGCATTTTTTACCATCAATACCTGAACAGGAAGGAATATTAGACAGGGGAAAACTACTGGATTTTACAGGCAGATCAAGGACACCACAATACCGCCTTGCCGAGAAATATAACCTCAAAGAGTTTGGTTCCCCCGGTGGAGGCTGTCTTCTTACCGACCCTATTTTTGCAAAGAAGCTCAAGGATCTTTTTGAACATGATAAGGTATCGACTTTGAAAGATTTAGAATTACTGAGCATTGGCAGACACTTCAGGCTGCGGGCTGATACTAAGCTCATTGTCGGCAGAAATGAAATTGAAAATGATAAACTTATGTCTCTTTGGGCAGCGCCTTATGTATTGTTTCAGCCGATTGGGTTCAGGGGGCCCAATGCTATATTGCAAGGTGCTTTCGACGATGAGACTATAACCTTAACAGCAAATATTATAGGTTATTACGGAAAGAACGAATCCCCGGTTATTTCAATTGAATCAAACAACGGCACATTAAACAGACACGCTGTGGAAAAGCTCGATATCACACCTGAAAGTTTACTGGCTGGGGTTCCACAGGAGGCACAATGAAAATAACCGATGACCTGTATGTATATCCATGGACATCTTATCAGGAAAACAATTGTAATACCGTTTTTATAGACGGGAAAATACCTACATTGATCGATCCTGGACACAGACACCTTTTCAGTCATGTCGTCGAAGGCATGACAATGGACGGTAAAGCATCGGAATATACTAAATGTATATTGTGCACCCATAGCCATCCTGACCATATTGAGGCCATCAGTTTATTCGACAAGGAAATATTAAAAGGTATCAGCAGGGAAGAGTATGAATATTTGTATAACGGCGGTAAGGAGTTATTTCTTGCAACAGGTTGCCGTATGCCACAAACACCTTTTCAATTATTTCTTAAGGAAGGTACAATCGAAATAGGAGACAAAAAATTACAGGTTATCCCAACCCCTGGTCATTCACCAGGTTCTGTCTGCCTTTACTGGGAAGATGAAAAAATACTGATTTCGGGAGATACAGTCTTCTACATGGGGGTAGGAAGGACAGATTTTCAAGGTGGTGATATCGATGCACTGGCAGATAGCGTTGAAAACCTGTCAAGACTAAAAGTGGAATACTTAATTCCTGGACACGGTGAAATACTCAAAGGAGAAAAAGAAATAAGCAGGAATTTCAAATTAATTCTGGAAGAGTACTTCAACAGACATTGATAGATAGAGAACAAAAGTTTGACATTCCCCCATGCTATGCATATAATAAATCTAAATATAAATGTTAAATGGTAAAAAATATCTTTATCAGAAATGGATCACCCCGAGGCAAACCTTGAGGTATTGATAAGGAATTTTGAACAGATTTATTTTTTGAATCAAACTTCGGGGTATTAATCCCGAGGGGCAATACAGAGAATATATAAATATTGATAAAAGCCCCTTTACGCATCCGGGCGATTACTGTAAATACGGAACACAATGTCTATCAATGTATTGTGTATGGATAATAAGGGCTGCAGGAAAATGAGGAGGAACAAACTTGAGAATACCAGATGAATATGTATGTGATCTATGCGGATTCATGTTTCTTTCCGGAGAAACCGTGAATATTTTTTGTCCCGAATGCGGGAGCAGCATGGTCGCAAAGGAAATAAGCTATGATGAGTTTTTGGACGAGGAGGCCTATAATTTCAGTACCAACATTATCATGAGATGAGCTTTTATAACAACAGATCACAGGATTATTTAACATTTAATATTTGCCAAGTGAATTTTTTCATTAAAACTTGCCTTTTTAGTTTTTATGCATACACGACCATTTTATAACCGTAAATTTAATGCATAATTATTCAGTTAACATTACTGTAAATGCCGGTTAACCGATATCACATATTTATTGATATGTATGTTTTTTATCTTGACATAAATTTGCATTAAAATATAATATTACACTAATAAAATATTTCACAAATGATTAATTTAAAGAGAGGTGCAAATGAAATTAGAAGGGAAAAATGCTGTAGTTACAGGCGGCGGAAGAGGTGTAGGTAGAGCTATCAGTATTGCTTTTGCACAGGAAGGTGCAAATGTTGTGGTAAACTATGCCTCCAATAGTAAAGCAGCTGATGAGGTGGTTGAAATAATTAAGGGCATGGGAAGGAAGGCGGTTGCCGTAAAAGGTGATGTCGCTCAGAAAGAGGATGCGGAAAAAATAATCAATACCTGTGTAGAGAATTTTGGTTCAATACATATACTTGTGAATAATGCAGGTATCTCAAAACCGGGTATGATGCACAAAATGTCCGTTGAGACTTGGGATGAGGTTGTCAATATCCAGATGAGAGGCCCATGGCTCTGTGCTCAGGCAGCTTCGAAATATTTTATGCAGCAGAATTATGGCAGAATAGTCAATGTTACTTCTGTCGCCGGTATAGTTGGCACCATAGGGCAGATAAATTACAGCGCTGCCAAGGGCGGGGTAGTTTCCATGACAAAATCAATGGCAAGGGAACTGGCAAAGTTTAATGTTACAGCAAATGTTATTTCCCTCGGCATTGTCACCACAGAAATGACCCATACAATCTCAACAGACGAAAAGCTCAAAGAAATTTATACGAAAAGGATTCTTCTCGGCAGATATGCCGAGCCTGAAGATGTTGCTCCAGCCTTTGTATTTTTTGCTTCAGACGACTCACGCTATATCACAGGGCAGCTTCTTTGTGTAGACGGCGGTTATGGAATGACGTAAAAAGTAGGGAGGTGATATTCTCAAGATTTAAAATATATGAGGAGGTGTTGTAATGGCAGATGTACCAAAGACAATAAAACAGTGGCAGATGGTTCAACCAACAGTATTTAACAGAGAAACAAAGGAAACTACACCCGGTAAGCTGGCTGTGGCTGAAATACCGGTGCCGGAACTCAAAGCAGGCGAAGTGCTTGTAGAAGTTGCAGGCTGCGGCGTATGTCACACAGACCTTGGCTATTTCTATGATGGCGTGCCCACTGTGAGTAAACCACCGCTGGCTCTCGGACATGAGATCGCAGGAACAGTAGTTGCAGGCGACGCTGCATGGATAGGGAAAGAAGTTATAATACCGGCTGTTATGCCTTGCAGACAGTGCTTACTTTGCAAAACAGGGAGAGGCAACAGATGCCTTGCACAGAAGATGCCCGGCAATAGCATTGGCGTATATGGCGGATTTGCAAGCCACATACCTGTACCTACAATTGACCTTTGCTTAGTTGCTGATAAGAAAGGATATGCCCTTGAGCAGCTTGCAGTTATCGCAGATGCGGTAACCACTCCGTATCAGGCAGCAAAAAGAGCAGACCTTCAGCCTGGCGACAATGTAATCATCATCGGCGCAACTGGCGGCGTAGGTGTTTATATGGCTCAGACAGCAAAAGCACTCGGTGCAAAAACCGTTATCGGTATTGCAAGAAACCCTGAGAAACTGAAAAGAGCCCTTGATTACGGTTGTGATTATGTTATCAGCACATTGGATAAAGACAACAAGACACTTGTCGGCGAATGGAGAAACATTTGCAAGTCAAACGGCCTCCCCAACACATTCTGGAAGATTTTTGAGGTAACTGGTGCAAAAGCTGGCCAGGAACTCGCCCTTGATCTGCTTTCCTTTGTCGGAAAACTCATACTTCTCGGCTACGGCATGGCAAAGAGCGAATATATGTTCTCAAAGCTTATGGCCTTTGACGCAGAAGTTATCGGAACATGGGGTTGCTTACCTGAGTATTACCCGATAGTGCTCGATATGGTTCTTTCAAAGAAGATTGTCATTGATCCTTTTGTTGACGTAAGAAAAATGAGCACGATTGCAGCAACATTCGATGAGATACACAAAGCTGGATCCCCTGCAAAGAGGGTTGTATTAACACCAGATTTCTAATGAAAAAAAACAATATTAAGAGGAGGAAAGTATGGGTTTAGAATGGATGCCAAGAGAAAACGCAATGAAGGATCATAGCAGGCATGGTACACAGTGGTGGGGCACAGATGCTCCCAGCACCGTATACGAAAAAAGACCTTTAAAAGATCCTAAGGGCAACGTAATACCGGGTCTTTACAATGCATGGATCAGACTCAATAATCCGTCTCAGTTCAATTCCTACACAACAGAGATGGTAAAGGGCGTCATCGCCGGTTTTGAGAATTCTTCAACAGACCGCGAAGTAGTTTCCGTAATTTTTACCGGCACAGGTGCAAACGCCTTCTGTACGGGCGGCAACACAAAAGAGTATTCAGAATACTACAGCATGAGACCGGAAGAATACGGCTCATACATGGAACTTTTTAACAATATGGTTGACAGCATCCTTATGTGCAAAAAACCGGTTATCTGCCGTGTAAACGGTATGAGGGTTGCCGGCGGCCAGGAAATCGGCCTTGCATGTGATATCGCTATTTCTTCCGACCTTGCTATTTTCGGCCAGGCCGGTCCGAGACATGGTTCAGCCCCTGTGGGCGGTTCCTCTGACTTCCTCCCCTGGTTCTTAAGCGCTGAGGATGCAATGTGGAGCTGCGTAAGCTGTGAAATGTTTTCAGCATACAAGATGAAGGCAAAAAACCTCATCTCCAAGGCAATCCCTGTCCTGAAAGACGACAAGGGTGTATGGGTAAGAAATCCCCAGGTTATCACCGATGTTTATGTAAAAGACGGCGAAATCGTATACGGTGAGAACAAGACAGGTCAGGAAGCAAAGGATGCACGGGCATGGGTAGGCGAGAAACTGAAAAATAACGACTATGATTTCTCACTTCTCGATGCAGAAGTAGACAGAGTTAGCTGGATCTTCGCGAACCTCTTCCCCGGATGCTTGAATAAGTCCATTGACGGCATTAGACAGAAAAAGAAATTCTTCTGGGATCAGATTAAGAACGATCACAGATACTGGCTGGCAACAAACATGATGGGCGAGGCATTCCTTGGTTTCGGCGCATTTAATACCAAGAAGATCACCGGTAAAGATACCATCGATTTCATCAAGAACCGTCAGCTCATTGCAAAGGGCGAGCTTGTCAACGAAGACTTCATGGCACAAGTTATGGGTGCACCGCAGGCGAAGTAACAAGAGAAACAAACTTAAGGGGGGTTTATCCCCCCTTTTTTTATTTTGGATTTTGTCTTGCAGGTTTTGGATTTTAGAACTCGAAATCACTGAATATTGATCTTAACAAATGTAGGTAAATCCGCAATACAAAATACAAAATACAAAATAAGAGCAAGGGAGAATAGCCATGGGTTTCAATAGTATTGTTTATGAAAAAAAAGATAAGGTTGCAAAGATAACACTTAATACGCCTCCTTCAAACTGGCTTACCATCTCTATGATGAAAGAGATCAATGAAGTGCTTGTTGAGGTAAAAAAGGATCAATCTGTACAACTTCTCGTTTTTGATCATGCAGGAGAGAAGGCATTCTGTGACGGTGTAGATGTTGCAGACCACACAGACGACAAAGTGGATGAAATGATCGATGTCTTCCACGGGATGTTCAGGCACATGGCAGAGATGGATGTTATTACCGTTGCAGTAGTAAACGGCAGATCTCTGGGCGGTGGCTGCGAACTCTCAAGCTTCTGTGATATCGTGATCGCCTCTGAGAAGGCAAGAATAGGTCAACCGGAGATTGCCGTAGGTGTGTTCCCGCCTGTTGCCGCTGCATTGTTCCCTAAGATCATCGGCCTTAAAAAGACCTACGAGCTTCTCCTGACAGGCAAGGCTCTGAACGCAAAAGAAGCTGAGGCCATAGGTCTCGTAAATGTTGTACTTCCTGTTGAAAATTTCAAGGCTGAAGTGGATAAATATCTTGCTGAATATCTGAACAAGAGCAGGCCGGTCAGCATCTGGACAAAGCGCGCCATTAAGGCAGGGCTTGACCTGAATTTCACCGATGCATTGAAAGCATCTGAAATTATTTATCTTCATGGCTGTATGAAAACAGAAGATGCAGTTGAGGGCATCGGTGCTTTTATGGAAAAAAGAAAACCTGTCTGGAAGGATAAATAATTGCATGCTCTATGCACCAAAAGAAGAGATTTATAATAGAATTGATAAACTAAAGGGTTTAATGGAAAAGGCCTCTCTTAAAGGGGCCTTTTTCCATTATAAAATCGATTATTATTATCTTTCGGGCACAATGCAGGACTCACTTCTCTTTGTACCCCTCGAAGGGAAACCGGTTTTGTTCGTTAAGAGGGAGATATCAAGGGCGCGCAGGGAGTCCCCTCTTGAAGAGATTGTTCCTATGAGTTCAATAAAAGACATCCTCCCACACATAACACCTTTGAAAAATGTCGGGATACAGCTCGATGTAATGCCCTATAACGATGTGATTAAATTCAAAGACCTTTTGGGCGAATGTGAATTTGTCAATGTCTCTCCCCTTACAAAGGAACTGAGAAAGAGAAAGTCACTTTTTGAAATAAAAATTATGGAACGGGCTGCAGCAATACAAAAGAAGGTCTATCAACAGGTGCCTGAACTGCTGAAAGAGGGCATGACAGAAATTGAACTGGGCGGACTGCTTGAGGCATATGCGAAAAAACTTGGACATGAAGGCCTGTTGCGTGTCCGATCTATGAATTATGAAGCATACTCGTGGCATGTTATAAGCGGACGTACAGGAAGCATTGTAAGCCAGTCAGATTCCCCTATGGGTGGGCTGGGGCTTTCACCGGCTTTTCCTGTAGGCGCGAGCATGAAGAAGATTAAAAAAGGTGAACCCATTCTTGTTGATTTTGGTATCTGCTATCACGGTTATCAGGCTGATCAGACAAGGATGTACGCTATTGGTTCAATGCCTGAACCTTTCAAGGGGGCTTTTGAGGCTTGCAGGGAGATACACTACCGTGTACTCGATAAGGTGCTTGAAGGCATGGTAAGCAGCGAACTTTTTGAATACTCAAAAAAACTTGCAGAAAAGCTCGGGTATGGAGATTATTACCTTGGTTACAAACCCCACAAGGTAAGGTTCCTTGCTCACGGGATCGGCATTGAACTGGCAGAATTGCCCTTTATCGCAGCAAGTCATACCTATCCGATAGAAGAAGGGGCGGTTTTTGCCATAGAACCTAAAATGGTCTTTCCAAAAAAAGGTGCTTGTGGCATAGAAAATACGGTCTTGATTGAAAATTCCCGCTACAGGGTGCTTACGGATAACGATGAATCAATCATGATTTTATGAAAATCCTTTTTTCTACAGGATGTCTCCACTATCTTCCTATAAGGGAGGTCTTTTATCTTGCAGCAGAGGCAGGTTTTGACGGCTGTGATCTGGTGATTGATGGCAGGTTTAATAACGCTCAATATATAAACACTGTAAAGGCATGTCTTGAAATATTGCCTATATACTCGATACATGCCCCTTTTGCAAGGATAGATGCCTGGGGAACACACAGAGGCAACCTCATAAAAAGCGTTGAAGTCGCAAAAATACTGGGTGCTCAGTTGGTTAATTTCCACCCGCCTTCCTGGTTCTCCTTTGAACTTAGTTTTTTAAAATGGTTTAACAATACCGATAACTTTCAAAAGGAAATTGGAACCGATGATGTATACCTGACCATAGAAAATATGCCTCGTGTCGGGCAAAAATTTATGCTCGCCCCTTATGTATTATATAATTACCGCGACCTGATATCATTCGGCATTAGAAAAAACCTGTTCTTTGCCTTCGATACCACGCACATAGCAACATGTGGTGACGATATCATTGTAGCATTTCTCAATTATTTTAAAACAGAAAGGCTGAAAAATATTCATATAAGTGATGGTCAATCATTCAAAAGTCATCTTTTTCTGGGCAGAGGAGACTTGCCGATTGTGAAATTACTGAACACCATGACGAGGTTGGGTTATGACGGGATGGTAACGCTTGAGCTCTCACCTAATGAATTCCCAAAGACAATGGAATGGACAAAGAAACTGCTGAAATATCAATCGGCTTTTTTGAGATTGCATTTAAAAAAGGATTAAGATTAAAAAGGATAAAAATGCCGAAAAAAACAATATTTGTTTGTGAAGTATGCAACTATGAAACATTTAAGTGGATGGGAAAATGTCCCAGGTGCGCTTCCTGGGATACCATAAAAGAGTACCAACCTGACAATGAAGAAGCCCAAATTGTGGTAAAACCTGTAACGGTGTCTGACGAAGAACTGCCGGAAGAGAGGGTTGTCCTTGGCCTTACTGAGATGGACAGGGTACTTGGCAGCGGTCTTGTATGCGGGTCTTCCATACTCCTTGGGGGTGATCCCGGCATAGGTAAAACCACTGTATGCTTTGCAATAGCCTCTCGAATGATCGAACTTGGATATGAAGTATTATATGTATCAGGCGAAGAATCCTTAAGACAATTATCCTCCAGAAAAAGAAGGCTGAACATAAAAGACCCCTTTTCAATACTTACTACAAACCGGCTTGAAGATATACTGGGGGCATTATCCGATAAAGTATATCGTCTTGTAATCATAGACTCGATTCAGTCTGTTTATAATTCAACACTCCCCATGCTTCCCGGGAGTATAGGCCAGATAAAAGATGTCTCTTCAAGATTGATTATGGAAATGAAGAAGAGTGAAACCACCCATATAATCATAGGTCATGTAACAAAAGAAGGCGCTATTGCAGGGCCTAAGGTGCTTGAACATATGGTTGATACGGTCCTATATTTTGAGGGTGATAAGATGCTGCCCTATAGGATGCTCAGGTCAATAAAAAACAGATATGGCCCCGTTGACGAAGTAGGAATATTTCAGATGAAAAAAGACGGTCTTGTAAGTGTGGACAATCCTTCAGAATTTTTTATTTCTGAAAGAGGTGATATCGGTGCCGGCAGTACACTCTTTCCTCATATTACCGGTTCAAGGCCTATATTGCTTGAGGTACAGTCTGTAATACCGAAGACAATGTTTTCCATTCCAAAAAGGGTGTCTCTTGGATACGATCCGAACAGGCTGTTTATTATCATAGCGGTAATTGAAAAGGCGCTCGGCAAACCATTTTTTGACAGAGATGTCTATGTAAACATAACGGGCGGTCTTAAGGTGAATGAACCGGCTGTGGATCTGGCTGTCGCTGCATCAATCATTTCAAGTTATAAAGATGTGAATGTTGGCGCAGATACAGCATTATTCGGAGAAGTAGGCCTCACAGGTGAAATAAGGAAGGTCATGAGCATGGATATCCGGCTAAAAGAATGTGAAAGGCTGGGGATAAAAAAAGTTTTCTGCCCGAAAGGAGTAGAAAAAACAGGGGGGATCGAGATAATCCCTTTGAAAAACGTTAAGGAACTATATGGATATATTACTTAAATCACCACCTGCTTTAGATGGTGATTTAAGTTTTTTTTGACCTTTTAGAGCACCTTTGTTTTTGGTCTTATTGTAAGGACAGGACAGGGTGATTTTCTTAGAATCTTCTCGGCAACACTTCCAATCAGGATATGTTCAATGCCGCTTCTTCCGTGTGTTCCCATAACCACGAGGTCAATATTTTCTTCTTTTATATAATCAATAATTTCAACAAATGTTACGCCTGTTTTAATAACTTTTTTCACAGTTATATCGATCCCTTTTATTATCTTTTCAAAGTCTTTTTCAACCTCTTTTTCAATATTTTTTTCGATTAAGACAAGATTTTCTGGGGTTAGAAAAGATTCGTAGGGCGTGAAGTAGTTTAAATTAGGTATTACATGGAAAAGGTGCAGTTCCGCATCGTACTTCTTTGCTAAGCTGACAGCATATTTGATAATACCATCTGTAAATTCAGAGAAGTCTACAGGGCAAACAATTTTTTTAAACATGTCAACCTCCATAATATTTTATAGGTTTTTTATATATGGTATTTGATATTTAGTCAAATACTTTCTTTACCATTTTAAAACTGGCTTGACTAACAGTTAAATTGTTGTTATAGTTAAACATTATAAAGATATCTATAAAAAGATAAGAATGCCCTTTTGTAAAATAAAGGGCATTCTTTACATTTTGGGGTTAACATGAGCATAAAAAACTTTACTGAGATAAAACACCTTATTGACATTGGTATGGAGAAGGGGTATCTCACCCCTGATGAAATAAATGATTTTTTACCGCAAAGTATATTTTCGCCTGAAGACATAGAGGATATTTTTGATTTTCTTTCCGAATCTAATATAGATATTGTTGAAACAATAAAAGAGAAGATTGATGCACCTGAAGAAGAAGCTCAGGAATGGGGAGAGGCAGAAAAATTCCCTTCGGAAAGAACGGATAATATCATATGGGCATACTTAAAAGATATTGGCAGGGTATCCCTCCTGACATCCGATGAAGAATATATGATAGCTAAAAAAATAGAAGAGGGAGAGAAGAAAATAAGGAATTTATTATTTGATCTGCCTCAGTCTGTTAACGAACTTCAGGAGATAGGGTCGCAGCTTAAAAAAGAGACTATCAATATTATCGATGTCATCAAGAGCATTGATGAAATAAATTATACGAAGAAAGACGAAGAAAAATATAAGAAAAAAGCAATCTCCTTAATAAACAACGTGAAAAGCCTCTTTGATAAGAAAGAGGAAGTAAGAAAAAAACTGCCGAAGACCGATGCACAAAATAGAAAACAATTGGAAAAAAAGCTCAATGCTATTGACGGTAAAATTGAAGAAGCCTTGGTCAATCTCAAGCTGAATAAGAAGATCCTTGAAGAAGTCATAAGAAAGATAGGGAGACAGCTAAGGTTTATGGATGATGGTGAAGCAAAAATTGTAAGGATTAAACTTACGGAGATTGGCGAGATAGAGAATAGTCTGAAGATTGTTAAAAACAGGCTAATTCAAGCCAACCTGAGGCTTGTTATAAATATTGCAAAAAAATACCTGAATAGAGGACTTTCTTTTCTCGACCTTATTCAGGAAGGAAATATGGGTCTCATGAAGGCTGCAGAAAAGTATGACTATCAAAAGGGATACAAATTTTCTACATATTCGACATGGTGGATAAGACAGGCAATAACAAGAGCAATCGCCGATTATGCACGCACAATTAGGGTTCCTGTCCATGTGCTCGAAACAATGAATAAAATTACCAAGGTTACCATATCACTGTTCCAGGAACTTGGCAGAGAACCAAATCTTGATGAAATATCAAACAAAGCCGGCCTTCCCCTGGAAAAGGTGAGAAAAATAATGAAGGTTTCTAATGAACCTATATCCATTGAAACTCCAATAGGAGATGACGAATCCAAGCTTGGCGATTTTATAGCCGATCCGAAATCGCCTTCGCCTTTTATGGAACTTGTAGGAATATCCATGAAAGAAGAGATAGATAAAGTTCTGTCAACCCTGACACCAAGAGAAGAAAAGGTTATCAGGATGCGTCTTGGCATAGGAGAAAAAACTGATTATACCCTTGAAGAAGTTGGAGAGGTTTTCGGGCTGACAAGAGAAAGAATAAGACAGATAGAGGCCAAAGCTTTAAGAAAATTGAAACACCCATCAAGACGGAAACGCTTGGAAAGTTTTCTCGAATAAATCCTACCAAAGGCAAAACCAGTTTTCTGTTTTTTAAATTAGAACAACCCGACACCGTTGCCAATGACGTATCCGGGCTGCAACCATAATTTCCTTGATCAGATGCTATCCTCCTCTGAATATCTGAAGACCTCGACTATAGACATAAACAATGCCAATACAAGTGGCCCCATGATAAACCCTATGAAGCCGAACATTTTTATGCCCCCCAGAATGCTGAAAAAAATAACAAGAGTTGGCATCTGCACTTTGCCCTTAATAATAAGGGGTCTAAGAATATTGTCTGCCATACTTATACCCAATATACCGATCACTATAAGAATAATGCCCTTTAAAAACAAACCTTGAAATAAAAGATAAGCAGCTATGGGACCCCATATTACAAACGTCCCCAGTAACGGAATAAATGAGGTAATAAACATTGCCAACCCCCATACAACAGGAGAATGTACTCCAAGCAGGGATAATGTAATTCCACCAATCAACCCCTGGACTATTGCAACTGTAATTCCCCCATAAATAGTTGATATAACTATGTCTCTTACCTGTTTTGTCAACTTCTCTTTTTCTTTTTTGGAAAAGGGCATATAGCTGCTGAGTTTTTCCAAAAACACCGGCCCGTCTTCAAGAAAGAAAAAGACAGACAGAAACATAAAAACAAAATCCAATGTAGCTGTTGCAACATTACCGATTCCAATTTTAATAATGCCTAATGATTGCCCCCCTAATTGGGAAATGTTGCTTGTAATAACTCCCTGCAAATCTCCTTCCGACATATTAAATAAGGACAATATCTTGTAAACAATTTTCTTTATACCAGGGTGCTGAAGTGTTTTGTCTATGACATCAAACTTACCGGCTTTTACATACTCAATCAGGGAGTTCATTTCCTGTGTAAGCAAGTAAGAAAGATAAGAAAAAGGACCAAAAATTAATAGAAGTATAATGCAAAGGGTGATAAAAGACGCGATATATTTCCACTTTACAAACTTTAGGGAAAAGTTGTAAAGTGGATAAAATACTATTGAAAGCACAATGGCCCACGCCAGGGCAGATAAAAACGGTGCTAAAATCCTGTAGCTTAAATACCCAAGGACAATAACAAAAAAGATTAAAACAGTGTTATGGAATCTATTAGCTTTTACGCCTATTTCTCCTTCTCTTTTTCATAGGCGTCTTTGCCGGCTTCTATAGCAGATCCGATGATATTTTTCTCTTTTTCTATGAATTCCTTTCCTTTCTCCACAGCAGAAGTTGCCTTGATTTTTGCCTGTTCAAGATAGTCCTCTGCTTTTTTCTTTGCATCATCTGCCAGTTCTTTTATCATTTTTCTGGTTTCTTCACCTGCTTTTGGGGCTATAAGCAGTGCAATACCGGCACCTACCAGTCCTCCCAGAAAGAATGAAAGGAGCATTGAACCAGCACTAAAATCTTTTCCTTCCTCTGCCATATCTTATTCCTCCTCTTTATTATTAGGCTTTTGCCTTTTTACTTATAACACTTTTTAAAATGACCCCTATAGCGGCTTTTATTCCTGCCCTTAAACCGGATACACAAAAAAATGGGGTTGAGACTACACTATTAACAACTTTACTTACATGCATAATATCCTTACCAGCCTCTCTCACCGACACGGAAAAGGTTTTTACATCTTCTGTAATGGCTGTTGCATTATCTGTCACATTTCTCATGCTCTTCAGACTTTTCCTTAGTTCTTCAAGCGTTGGATATAAGATATCTTCCGTAGTCTTTATAAAATCCTTCGCTGCCTTTACCGCCCCTCTTACCTCAATTAAAGCATGAACTAAGGCACAAGTTGCTACAACAATTGAGAGGGTTATTATACCAAAAAAGATATTGCTAATCATAATGATTCCCCCATAAATATAACCTTTTTACATCCTGTTTTTTATTATAACACTATCCACTAATTTGTTAACCAAAAAAGCACAGATTTATAAATCTTTATACCTTTTTCCGTAATATGAGCGAACCTGCAGCACCAACAAGCGATATAACAGCAGAAAGGATAAATGCATTTGTAAATGTGCCTGTTGTATCCTTAATCCATCCAGCAATTGCCGGACCCAATGCCTGTCCTACTCCAAAAAAAAGTGTTATAAAACCAAGCCCTGCAGGGGCAAGTCTGCCCCCGACTGTATCACCGGCAGCGGCAGCCATAATGGTTGGGATTGAAAAGGCGGATATGCCGAACACAAAAGCGGATAGGTAAAAACCAGCTTCAACCTTGTAAAAGGCAAAGATAATATAAGAAATTGAAAGGGTTATATAGGCAAGCATTGAACCATATCTTCTCCCAATGGTGTCTGATATGCCCCCCCACACAACACCGCAAAAAATGCTGAAAATACCCAGTACGGCAAAAATAGCCCCTGACGTTGATGGCGAAATTCCTATCTCTTTTGTTAAATATGCGACAAAAAATGTGAGATATATAATGTAAGAAAAACCGTACATAAAATAAACACAGCCAAGCTTCCATATTTCTGCTTCTCTAACAATATCCTTCCATGCGGAAAAAAGTGTAACTTTGGCTCCGCCCTTCTGTTCTTCATCACCTCCATACATGGAAAGTCCCATTTCTTTCGGGTTGTTTCTTAAAAAAGCATAACAGACAAAAGCAAGAATAAATACTGCAATTCCCAAAAAAAACCAGGCATATCTCCACCCATCGTGACCAAAATGTGTAATAACCGGTGGAATAATAACTCCTGAAAGGAAAAGACCAACCCCTATTCCCCCGGAAACGATACCCGTTGCAAGCCCCCTGTTCTTTGCAGCAAACCAGGCGGCCGGCAATGCCATAATAGGGACATAACTGCTCCCATTTCCTGCCCCTGCAAAAAACCGCATAAAAAAAGCAAACAGGAAAGATTCGGAAAAACCTGTTAAAAATAGGGCTATGCTTATAATAATAAGGGATACAAAAACCACCCTTCTTACTCCGAAGCGCGCTGCAAGGAAACCACCTATTATTGCAAGGGAAAGATAACCGATAAAATTTCCCGTTCCAATAAGACCAATCTGTGTATAATTAAGATAGAGGCCATCCTTCATGGACGGTAATATTACCGAATATGACATTCTTCCAAACCCATGCGCAAGGATTGTTACAAGAGTTCCAGTAAATGCAATAACCCATGCATAATGTTTTTTGTTCATTGGTCCTCCATTGTTTTATTTTTCTTAATTCTATTGATTAAATTGGGTCCTCTTAAGGCCTTTATTATGTGACTTTAAGGCCACTATACACCAGTTTATCAACAAAACAACCTTCAACGTTGCTTAACCAGATTTCACTATACTGTGAATGTTAGTAATCTAAAACATAGAGTATCATAATTTTGTGTACAATAAAATAATCCCGGACAAATAAGCACAAACGGTTTTTTATAGTTTGTAATCAGGTACTTCTTCAGCCTTTTTCTGCAATATTGTTTATTTTTCTTGAATTAGAGCACAATATGTCATATTAATTATTTGACATACACAGGAGAATATAATTCTACTTATCGTATAGTAAATAACAAATTATTAAAAACAACGGAGAAGGAATAATGACAAAACCTAAGTTAGTACTTACCGCATTAGTCATAGTAATGATTCTTTTTACAGCAAAGATGGCTAATGCAAAGGTATATCTTGATATTTTCGGAAAGAGTTTTAAGAAAATAACCATAGGCGTACCGCCTTTTAAAGGTGAGAATATTGACAGGTCAAGAATGGACATGAGCGATCTTTTAAACAAGGATCTGGATATGTGCGGGTTTTTTATTGTGGCACCACAATCTTTAATGGATAAGGAACTTACCGATGAAGGCATTGAAAAACAGGAAATAAAATTCAGCAATTGGAAATCGATTGGTATTGAACTGGTATGCAAAGGTAAAATTCAGAAAATAAACGGTGATCTGGTACTCGAAGCATTTGTTTACGACACGCTCGATGGGGCTTTAATGCTTGCAAAACGCTATAGAACTAATACAGAAGATTGGAAAAAAATCGTTCATAAGCTGGCAGACGATATCATGCTTGCCATTACAGGTGAAAAAGGCATTATGAGTTCAAAGATTGTTTTTGCCTCAGGAGGCAGGAGCCGGAAAGATATTTATATGGCTGATATTGACGGGTCCAATCTGAAAAAGATGACAAATTACAAGAGCATTACATTATCCCCCTCAATCTCCCCCAGTGGCAGATATCTGGCATATACTTCCTACAGAGAAGGAAGGCCCAATCTTTATATTATGGATATTGAGAACAACAGGGAGATATATACCGACAAGGCAGACGGGATGAAGATCGGAACAACATGGATAGGGGATACAACCTTCGGATACTCCCATACTTTGGGCAGGTATTCGACTATATATACTCTTAACGTTGAAAATAAGTATAAGAATATTGTTCAAAGAAACGATGGGATAGCAACATCACCGTCATTTTCATCGGATGGCACAAAAATGGTTTTTGTGTCTGATATGCACGGATCTCCTCAGATTTTCATAAAAGATTTACCTTCCGGTACTCCAAAAAGGCTTACATATTCCGGTAGCTATAATACTTCACCGGTTTTATCGCCAAAGGGTGACCTGATTGCCTTTGTTGCAAAGTTTGAGGGGGCTTTTGAGATATGCACAATGAATCTTGATGGTTCAAACCAGCGCGTTTTAACAGTCGGCGGTTTAAATGATTCGCCTCAGTTCTCACCATGTGGGAGGTATATTATATACTCGTCGAACAAGGGTGGAAAGTACAATGTATATTTAATGCTTATTAATGGCGAAAGCAAAAAAATGCTGAAATTTACTGACGGTGAAGAATCACAACCTAAATTTGCACCGTAATTAAATATTAGATATTATATACACATAACAACATCTGTTAGTTAATACAAGGAGGAGGATTTACATGAAATACTTAACAATTTTAGTTGCTTTTTTAATCTTGACAAGCTATGGATGTGCAACCAAAACAGTCCAGATGACACCAACAGAACAAAAACAGGCACAGGCAATCCAAAGGGGTGAGGATATACTTAAAGATCGCGTTATATCTGAAGAGGACATTGCAAAAAGAGATAAAACAAGAGATTGGTCGCTTAAAGAGCTTATGGAAAATGCGCCTTTTAAGGATATCTATTTTGAATTTGACAGCTGCTCAATCAGGTCAGACTACTTTCCAAAATTAAATGAGATTGGGCAATGGTTAAAACAATACAAGAAAATAAAAATAGTCGTTGAAGGGCATTGCGACGAAAGAGGGACTATCGAATACAACCTTGCTCTGGGCCAAAAAAGGGCTGAGGCAGTGAAGAATTATCTGGTAAAGCTGGGGGTGGACGACACAAATATCAAGACAATATCTTTTGGGAAAGAGATCCCCATTGATTCAGGTCATGAAGAAAATGCCTGGGCAAAAAACAGAAGGGCAAGCTTTAAAATTGATCAAAAGGGGTAGTTATGAAAGAATTATTAAATAATATTTTCGATGTTGAACATTGTTCTTTGAATTCAAAAAAACAAAAAACGCCGTTTTTTCCCTGCAGAACTTTATTTTCTTCCATTCATTTTTCAACTTTTGTCATTTTGGTTTTCACTTCTGTTACACTTTTCAGCTGCGCCTCAACAGAAGAGGCAGCGCAACTGAAAAGCAGTGTAAATTTCATGTCAGGTGATTTCAATCAATTTAAGAATGAAGTTAATACAAAGTTATTCGCTATTGTAAAAGAGCAGGAAAGTTTAAGGAAACAGCTTATGAGTGTAACCACATCTATCGAAAATAGAGATGATAATAATCGTACGATGCTTGGAAAGATCGAGGAACTGGATCATCAGCTTCAGATATACTGGAAGGACACCAAAGCCGAGATTAACGCATTAAAAACCGGGAACGTCAAGCCGCCAATTATAAATCAGCCGACACAAATACCTGCAAAAGAGGTTGATCTGAAATATGAAGCAACATACAAAGGAGCTTTTGATAAATTCCAGAATGGTGCTTATGATGAAGCAGCCATTAAATTTTCAGATTTTATCAACGCCTATCCCGGAACACCCTTGGTTTCAAATGCATACTACTGGCTGGGAGAAAGTTATATGAATCTTAAAAACTATGATAAAGCAATTGTAAGCTTCCAGGAAGTAATTGATAAATATCCCAAAAGCGATAAAGCCTCAAGGGCGCTTCTGTCGCAGGCAGACGCATTCAGCAGCATTAAAGACGCAAAGAGTTCTAAAACCGTCCTTAAGAAGGTTATAGAACTCTATCCGAAAACAGAAGAGGCTGCTATAGCTGAAAGAAAATTACGAAACCTCGGCCTCAGGTAATTTTTCCACGTCCTCGTCCAGCTTTTCAAGGACTGTCATATCATAGTTTTTGTATCTTGAATAACCTGTTCCTGCAGGAATAACCCTGCCCATAATTACATTCTCCTTCAGGCCTCGTAAGTAATCAACCCGACCCTCTATCGCAGCCTGTGTGAGAACTTTCGTGGTATCCTGAAAGCTTGCTGCCGAGATAAAACTGTCTGTTATAAGGGATGCCTTTGTTATTCCTAAGAACAACGGTTCTGCTTTGGCAGGCTTCCCGCCGGCTTCCAAAACCCGCCCGTTTTCTTCTTCAAATACCCACCATTCAACAGGTTCATCAATAATAAAATTTGTATCGCCTACATCTCTTATTCTTACTCTCTTGAGCATCTGTCTTACTATAATTTCTATGTGCTTGTCATTTATCTTCACGCCCTGCAACTGATAAACTTCTTGAATCTCATCCACAAGATAACGGGCAAGTGCTTTGATACCAAGTATCCGAAGCACATCGTGGGGGCTCACAGGGCCGTCCATCAACGGCTCCCCTGCCTTAACATAGTCCCCTTCATGAACGACTATATGTTTACCTCTCGGGATTGTATACTTTATCGGCTCGCCTCTCTCAGGCTTTACAAAGATCTCCCTTTTGCCCTTTGTGGTCTTACCAAAGGAAACAAAACCGTTTACCTCGGTTACCGTTGCATTTTCTTTCGGTCTTCTTGCCTCAAAAAGTTCTGCAACCCTCGGAAGACCGCCGGTAATATCCTTTGTCTTAGTCGTTTCTCGCGGTATTTTCGACACAACGTCGCCTGCGTGAATTTCATCTCCTTCATTTACAATAATATGTGCTCCAATAGGTAAGATATACCGGGCAGGACTTGTACTGGCTGGTATATTAATCGTTTTACCCTTATCGTCCTTTATGGATATCCTTGGCCTCAGATCCTGATCCCTTGGCTCCATAACAACTCTGTAAGAAAGCCCTGTCATTTCGTCCTTGCTCTCCTGCATCGTTACGCCTTCAATAATATCTCCGAATTTGATCTTCCCTGATACTTCCGAGAGAATTGGGATTGTATAAGGATCCCATTCGGCAAGAATCTGGCCTTCCTTAATGTACTGCCCTTTTCCTTCTGCTGAATTAGAAACCGGCTTAGGAGAACCTTCAGCGCTACCAAATACAAGCCTGGCGCCATATATAACGGCATATCTTTCTCTTTCCCTGCCCGCTTCATCTACAATGGCAATTTCGCCGTTTCTGTTCATAACAACAGGGACACCTTCTCTGTTATTTACTACCTTTACATTTAACAATTTAACATACCCGTCATTTCTTGCTTCCAGAGTAGACTGCTCTATCCTTCTTGATGCCGCCCCGCCGATATGGAATGTTCTCATAGTAAGCTGTGTCCCTGGTTCCCCTATAGATTGGGCAGCAACGATACCTACTGCTTCACCTATACTTACAAGACGGCCTCGTGCAAGATCTCTCCCGTAACAAAGTACGCAGATACCGCGTTTTGACCTGCATGTCAGAGCAGAACGGATTTTTATCTTCTCAAAGCTGGCTTCTTCTATTTTCTTCAGGTGTTCTTCCCGTATCTCTTCATTTCTTTTTACAATAATCTCTCCATCAGGATCTTTCAGGTCTTCAAGCACAACTCTTCCGAGAACCCTCGTATCCAAACGTTCGATTACCTCACCGCCTTCTATCAGTGAGCCTACTTCAATTCCATCGAAGGTGCCGCAGTCATGTTCCGATACAACCACATCCTGTGAAGCATCAACAAGCCTCCTGGTTAGATAACCTGAGTTCGCTGTCTTGAGGGCGGTATCAGCCAGACCTTTACGTGCGCCATGGGTGGATATAAAGTACTGTTGAACTGTTAATCCTTCTCTAAAATTACTCGTAATCGGTGTTTCAATAATCTCGCCGGAAGGTGTTGCCATAAGGCCCCTCATACCCGCGAGCTGTCTGATCTGCTGAGCATTACCTCTTGCACCGGAATTTGCCATAATAAATATTGGGTTAAGACTGTTCTGATATTCTACCTTTCCTTCAGGATTGATAATCTCTTCAGTGCCAAGTTCCCTCATAAGCTCATCTGCAATTTTTTCGGTTACATCTGCCCATATATCGATAACCTTATTATATCGCTCACCATCGGTAATCAATCCTTCAGCATACTGCTTCTGAACAATGCGTACCTCATCATATGCCTTTTCAATAAGCTCCTGTTTGTTGGCTGGAACAATCATATCGTCTATCGAGATAGAAATACCGCCTATTGTTGCAAAATAAAAACCCAGATCTTTCAATCTATCGGAAAGGATTACCGTGCCTTTCTCCCCGGCTACCCGGTAACATTTATCAACAAGCTGGGCTATTGTTTTTTTGTCCATAACCTTGTTGATCAGTTCAAACATTTCGTTCATAATCAACGTTCGCTGATCTGCATTCAGTTCCATCAAGGCATTTTCAACAACATCTCTCAGAATAACCCTGCCGACGGTTGTATCAACAAGCTGCCCTCCATCCAGTCTCACCTTTATCCGTGCGTGTAAATCCATTTCCCCGCAATCATAGGCAATGTTCACCTCTTCGGGATCGGCAAATATTTTTCCTTCACCTTTTACATACTTTCTTTCGATTGTCAGATAGTAAAGACCAAGGACGATGTCCTGCGTGGGAACAATAATAGGCTTCCCGTTTGCAGGTGAAAGGATGTTGTTTGTTGACATCATGAGTACCCGCGCCTCAGTCTGCGCCTCAATTGAAAGCGGGACGTGAACCGCCATCTGGTCTCCGTCAAAATCAGCATTATAGGCTGTGCATACAAGAGGATGCAATTGGATGGCTTTTCCATCAATAAGCTGCGGTTCAAAGGCTTGAATTCCAAGCCGGTGTAATGTTGGAGCCCTGTTCAAGAGCACAGGGTGTTCTTTTATCGCCTCTTCGAGTACATCCCAGACCTCGGGTCTTTCTTTTTCAACAATCTTTTTTGCGTTCTTAATTGTTGTAGCAAACCCTTTCTTTATCAATTTATTATATACAAAGGGCTTGAAAAGCTCCAGAGCCATGGATTTCGGGAGACCGCACTGGTGAAGTCTTAAATGAGGGCCTACAACAATAACAGACCTGCCGGAGTAGTCTACACGTTTTCCAAGAAGGTTCTGACGAAATCTTCCCTGTTTACCACGGAGCATATCACTCAAAGACTTAAGAGGTCTCTTGCTTGCCCCTGTGACAACACGTCCGCGTTTTGAATTATCAAAAAGAGCATCCACTGCTTCTTGGAGCATTCTTTTTTCGTTCCGTATAATAATTTCTGGAGCATTCAATTCCATCAATCTTTTCAGTCTGTTATTTCTGTTTATCACCCTTCTGTAAAGGTCATTCAGATCAGAAGTTGCAAATCTTCCACCATCAAGAGGAACAAGGGGGCGAAGTTCAGGTGGAAGCACAGGGACAATATCAAGTATCATCCATTCAGGTTTCACTTTTGAAACCCTGAAAGCATCCACCACCTTAAGCCTTCTCGCAAGCTTCTTCTTTTTTGCCTCGCTTGCTGTATCACGCATCTCAATCCTGAGTGTTTTTGTAAGTTCCTCTATATCTATCTTCTTCAAGCATTCCCGCATTGCCTCAGCGCCTATCCCACCTACAAATGTATCGCCATACTTTCCTTTAGCCTCTATATATTTCTCCTCATTCATCAATTCACAAAATTCATACGGAGATGAACCGGGTTCGATAACAATATACATCTCAAAATACAAAACTCTTTCAACTTCCTTTATCGTTAGCTCAAGCAAGGTCCCAATCTTACTCGGCATGCTTTTCAAAAACCAGATATGCGCAACAGGACATGCGAGTTTTATATGTCCCATTCTTTCTCTTCTCACCTTTGACTGAATGACTTCTACCCCGCATTTTTCACAAATAATGCCTCTGTGTTTCATCCTCTTATATTTTCCACAGATGCATTCATAATCCTTTACAGGACCAAATATCTTGGCGCAGAATAGCCCATCCTTCTCCGGCTTAAAAGTCCGGTAATTGATTGTCTCAGGCTTTTTTACCTCGCCACAGGACCATTTTTCAATGATTTCCGGAGATGCAAGCGATAACCTCATAGCTGCATATCCCAAAGGATCCTTCTGTTTTTCAAAAACCTTAAAATAATCTTCCAATCTTATACCTCCGTATAAAACAGTTTTGAATTTTGAATGCTGAATGTTGATTTATAAACCCAAAAATTCAACATCCATATTGATTAATTCAACACTGCCTTTTGCTATTCTTCCCTAATAAGGTCTACGTGTATGCATAAGCTCTCCAGTTCTTTTACCAATACATTAAAAGATTCCGGGAGACTCGGCTCAAGTACATCTTCACCCTTTACAATAGCTTCGTAAGCCCTTATCCTGCCATTTACATCATCAGATTTAATTGTAAGGAATTCCTGTAAAGAATAAGCGGCTCCATATGCCTCCAATGCCCAAACTTCCATTTCCCCGAGTCGTTGTCCGCCAAATTGTGCCTTTCCGCCAAGGGGTTGCTGAGTAACAAGTGAATATGGGCCTATGGAACGGGCATGAATTTTGTCGTCAACAAGATGGTGTAATTTCAAAAAGTACATATTGCCTATGGTGACCTTATGGTGAAATGTCTCTCCTGTTCTGCCGTCGTAAAGTAGTGCCTGCCTGTTATCTGACATTCCCGCCATTTCAAACAATTCCTTTATCTCGCTCTCATTCGCACTATCAAAAACAGGAACTGCTACATTAACGCCATTCCTCATCCTGTCTGCCAACTCTATTATTTCCTCATCGCTCAGTTTCTCAATAAAACCGCTGAGTTCACCGTGATTAAAAATCTTTTTCAGTTTAGCCTTGATAATCTCTGGAGAACTGGTATTTTTGTAATAGTTGTCAACCAGTTCGCCTATCTTCTTACCAAGCTCTTTAGCTGCCCATCCAAGGTGTACCTCTAGTATCTGTCCGGCATTCATACGGGATGGAACACCAAGAGGATTCAAAACAAGGTCAATAGGTGTCCCGTCTTCCGTGAAAGGCATATCCTCTTCGGGAAGAATGATAGATACGATGCCTTTATTCCCGTGGCGGCCTGATATTTTATCACCCACAGCAATCTTTCTTTTCATAACTACATATACTTTGATCGTTTTGATAACGCCCGGAGGCAGTTCATCGCCTTTCTTGATTTTGTTTATCTTGTCCTCATAATACAGTTTAATTATTTCAATCTGGTTTTCTTTGCTGTCAAGTATTTTAGAGACCTTGGCCTCCAGCTCATCATTATTAAAATCAATATTCTGAAGTTTATGAAGGTTTACAAAACCTATTTTTGTTACATTGAGAACTTCCCCTTTCTTGATAATTATTTTTCCTTTGTCATCCTTTATATCAACAGGGGATTTTTTTCCGAGGAATGCTTCCCCCAGCTTTTCCATTGTACTTTCCAGAATAATCTTAACCTGTTCTTCCTGATCCTTTAAAATATTTGATACCTCTATGTCTTCTATAAGCCTGCTCCGGTCATCCTTATCAACACCCCTTCTTGAAAGCACCTTCACATCAATGACTATGCCTTCGATGCCATGCGGTACTCTGAGTGATGTGTCTTTCACATCACCTGCTTTTTCACCAAATATGGCACGCAGAAGTTTTTCTTCTGGTGTAAGCTGTGTTTCTCCCTTCGGAGTAACCTTGCCTACAAGAATATCTCCGGGTTTTACCGTTGCGCCAACCCTTACAATGCCGCTTTCATCAAGGTCTTTTAGGGCTTCATCACCGATACTTGGTATATCCCTTGTAATTTCTTCCTTGCCGAGTTTTGTGTCCCTTACAACGCATTCCAATTCTTCAACATGTATAGAGGTAAATAAATCTTCTTTGACAAGCCGCTCATTCACAAGCACTGAGTCTTCATAATTATATCCCCTCCATGGCATGAACGCGACCAGCACATTCTTACCAAGGGCAAGTTCACCTCTGTCTGTAGAGGGCCCATCTGCAAGTACGTCTCCCTTGTTTACATAGTCACCTTCATTCACAATTGCTCTCTGGTTTATGCAGGTGTCCTGATTTGATCTCCTGAATTTCAGAAGGTTGTATACATCTATCTTAATGGCCGGCTCTTCGTTTTTGTCTTTTTCCTCATACTGGACAATGATCCTGTTTGCATCTACGCTCTTTACAATACCGGCAGATCTTGCTGTTATTGTTACCCTGGAATCCCTGCCTACAACCTTTTCCATGCCCGTACCGATAATCGGAGCTTCTGTAGTGATCAACGGCACTGCCTGTCGCTGCATGTTTGATCCCATAAGAGCACGGTTTGCATCATCATGCTCCAGGAATGGGATTAGTGATGCAGAGACGCTTACAAGTTGCTTCGGGGAGACGTCCATAAAATTTACTTCTTCCGGGTTTACCAGATAGAATCCTCCTCCTTTCTGAGCAGTTATAAGATCTGCGGTAAACTTTCCATCCTTATCAACGGGTGCGTTTGCCTGTGCAACATAGTACGGCTCCTCTTCAAGCGCGCTGAGATATTTAACTTTATTTGTTACCCTGCCGTTGACCACTTCCCTGTATGGTGTCTCTATAAAACCAAATGCATTGACTTTTGCATATGTGGAAAGTGAAGCTATCAAGCCGATATTCGGGCCTTCAGGCGTCTCAACAGGGCATATTCTTCCATAATGTGTAGGGTGAACATCCCTGACCTCAAACCCCGCTCGTTCACGCGTCAAGCCTCCTGGTCCAAGGGCACTCAATCTACGTTTGTGTGTAATCTCGCTGAGTGGATTTGTTTGATCCATAAACTGAGAAAGTTGACTGCTTGAAAAAAAGTCCTTTACAGCGCTGGCAACAGGTTTTGGATTTACCAGATCATGGGGCATCAATGTCTCCATCTCCGGGAATGTAAGTCTCTCTTTAATAGCCCTTTCCATCCGCACAAGCCCCATCCTGAACTGATTTTCAAGAAGCTCGCCCACAGTTCTCACCCTTCTGTTCCCAAGATGGTCTATGTCGTCTCCAGGCCCCCGGGCATCTTTAAGTCTGAGCAAATGTCCCACAACCTCAAGGATATCCTCTTTTCTTAACACTGTTTCTTCCAGAGGAATGTCAAGATTAAGCCTGTGATTGATTTTGAGCCTGCCGACTTTCGAAAGGTCATATCTTTCAGGGCTGAAAAACATATTTTGGATTAGGGCTTCAGCAAATTCTGTAGTAGGAGGATCTCCCGGCCTCAGCTTTCTGTATATTCCAAGCAGTGCCTCATCCTTGGTGTTTAAACCGTCCTCGCGTAATGTTTTGCTTAAGGAAGCGCTTACATTCAGATTATCGATAAAAAGGGTATCAAACCTGTTTACTTTTTTGCTTATTATCTTTTCGATATCATCGATTGTAATCTCTCTATTTATCGGAATTAAAATATCTTTTGTTTTTGGGTCAATGACATTTTCCGATGTAGTTCTGCCGATGATGTCACCTTCTTCAATGGGGATCTCACTAATATTGGCAGACTCCATCTTTTTGATCACTGCTTTAGTAATCTTTTTATGTTTTTTTACAATAACTTCCTTTGTCTTTTCATTGATAATATCAGAAGGTGCTTTCTGCCCAACAAGAAGTGCAAGGGGCGTTTGTTTATATAGCTTTTCATTTTTTATAATGATTGTTTCTTTATCATAATAATAATCAAGTATCTCTTTTTCCTTATATCCAAGGGCTTTTAAAAACAATGTTACATGCATCTTTTTCTTCTTATCTATTCTTACATAAACAAGTTCCTTATGGTCAAACTCAAAGTCTAACCAGGAGCCTCTGTACGGGATTATTCGTGCGCTGTATGAAAGGCTTCCTCCGAGGGTTGATTTTGACTGATCACAATCAAAATAGACACCGGGCGATCGGTGCAACTGGCTGACAACAACCCTTTCTGTCCCGTTTATAATAAAAGTTCCTCTTTCGGTCATAAGAGGAATCTCGCCGAAATATACATCCTGTTCCTTCACTGCCCGTATATCCCGAATTTTTGTATCAGGATCAACATTCCACACTACAAGACGTATAGCAACTCTCATTGGTGCAGCATATGTTACGCTCCGAAAGATACATTCTTCTTCGGAATTTTTCGGTTCACCTATTTCATATTTTACAAATTCGAGCGTCGTAGTCTCATGAGAGTCTTTTATGGGAAACACGCTGTTGAAAACTGCCTGTAGCCCTATATTTTCTCTTTTATCCGGTCGTACATCCTTTTGTAAAAAAATCTCATAGGAATCGAGCTGGGTTTCAATCAGGTTGGGAATATCGAGAACTTCTTTTATCTTACCGTAGTTCTTCCTGAATATCCTGTTATGGAAAGTTTCCCTCATATTTTTATTCACTCCTTGTTTTTTAGCGTAGAGTCAGGAGCAAAAGGGCTGAAAATATCAGCCCTTTTGCTCTATGCTAAAGATATTACTCTACTTTTACCTGTGCGCTTACTTCTTCAAGCTGTTTTTTGATATTTGCAGCTTCATCTTTTGAAACACCTTCTTTAACAGGTTTTGGGACGCCTTCAACAAGGTCTTTTGCTTCTTTGAGTCCAAGACTTGTAATAGCTCTTACAACTTTTATTACCTGTATCTTCTTCTCTGCTTCATATCCTGTGAGGATAACGTTAAACTCTGTCTGTTCCTCTACCGGTTCCGCAGCCGCTGCAGCCTGTCCCCCACCTGCCGGGGCAGCCGCCATCATGGGCATTGCTGCTGAAACTCCAAACTTCTCTTCTAGTACCTTTATAAAATCAGAGAGTTCAAGGATTGTCATGTTTTCAATAAACTGTACAACATCTTCTTTTGTAACGCTCATTTAATATACCTCCTTCAGGCTTGTTCTTTTTTTGTTTTAATTGCATTCAGTGTTATCATAAGCTTGCTCAAATTACCGGAAAGCACATATACGAATCTCTGTGGCGTACCTAGCAGCAAGCCCATTAATTTCGCTATCAGTACTTCTCTTGATGGCAGCGTAGCAAGCTTCAGAATGTCTTCCGGTGTTAATACCTGTTCTCCCAGAAAACCTGCTTTCAATTTCAATTGAGGCATCTCTTTCAAAAAACCTGTTATTGTTTTCGCTGCACTCACCGGGTCCTTATAAATGCAGACAATTGCATTTGGACCTGAAAAATTGTCTTTCAGAGCTTGCGCCTTTGTTCCTTCAGATGCAATATTTAAGAGCGTGTTTTTTACAACACTAAATTCCACACCCACGCTTCTCAGCTCTTTTCGGAGCTTTGTCATCTGGGATACTTTCAGACCGCTGTATTCCGCAATAAACATGGAATTCATCCGGTTGAGTTTAGCCCCTAATTCTTCAACAACCTTTTGTTTTTTTGTTCTTTCCAATGGGTTTCATCCCTCCTTTCATATAATATATGGAAAGTCAGGGAGACAAAAAACACGAAATCTCGGCAGGCCGTAATCGTTTAACATATTTGCACCTGCTTTCTCTGACTCTTTCCCTATTTAGTCAAGTTCCTAACATAGACAGGATCTATCTTTATGCCTGGACTCATTGTTGTGCAAACGGCCAACCCCTTAAAGTAAGCTCCTTTGCTTGAAGGTGGTTTTAATCTGATAACAGCTTCGATGAGTGAATTAATATTTTCTATTATCTTCTCTTTTCCAAAACCGAGTTTACCGACAGGAACGTGGAGATTTCCTGCTTTATCTACCCTGAATTCCACCCGTCCTGCTTTCATTTCTTTTACAGTTTTGGCTATATCAAAAGTCACTGTCCCTACTTTCGGATTGGGCATAAGCCCTCTCGGACCAAGTATCTTACCAAGTTTACTAACCGCTCCCATCATATCCGGGGTAGCAACGGCCTTATCAAAATCCAGCCATCCCTTTTGAATTTTTTCAATCAAATCCTCTGCGCCGATATAATCTGCCCCGGCTTCCTCTGCTTCCTTCTCCTTTTGTCCTTTTGCAAAAACAACTATTTTCACTTCTTTACCAAGCCCATTAGGGAGCGCAACGCTACCCCTGACCATCTGGTCGGCATGTCTGGGATCAACACCAAGCCGGCAAGCCAATTCAACAGTCTCATCAAACTTTGCAAAAGAAATCTGTGGGAGCAGTTCAAGGGCCTCATCCATATCATATTTTTTTTCTCTATCTATTTTTTCCCGTGCCTCTGAATATTTTTTCCCTACTTTTGCCATGTGTATTACTCCTTCTATTGTAGGCTAAGGACTGATGGGAAAAGACAAAGAGTTTAATTTTTGCCTTATACCCTATACCTTTCGCCTGCTTCGTTATCCTTCCACAACCTCTATTCCCATACTTCTCGTACTGCCTTCAATGATCTTTATTGCACCGTCAATATCTTTTGCATTCAGATCCTGCATCTTTAACTGGGCAATTTCTTTTATCTGTGATTTTGCTATGGTTCCAGCTGTTTCTTTTTTTGGATTATGTGCTCCTTTAGCCAATTTGGCTGCCCTTTTTATAAGAAACGTGGCAGGGGGTGTTTTCGTAATAAAACTAAAAGTCCTGTCAGAAAAAATTGTTATTGATGCCGGGATAATAGTTCCTTCCTGGGACTTTGTTCTTTCATTAAATGCCTTACAGAATTCCATTATATTGACACCATGCTGACCAAGAGCCGGTCCGACAGGAGGTGATGGAGTCGCCTGACCTGCCTGTAACTGTAACTTCACCATTGCCACAACTTTTTTTGCCATCTTACAACTCCTTTATATTTTCTCTATCTGAATAAAATCCAACTCAACCGGAGTTGTTCTCCCGAAAATATTGAGGAGCACTTTTACCTTGCCTTTTTCAGGTTTTATCTCCTCTACACTGCCCGTAAAGTTTGTAAAAGGTCCTTCAGTTACCTTAACGCCATCGCCTTTTTCAAATCTAATTTTCGGTTTAATTTTACCCTTGCCTTCCTGAATGGCGCTTAAGATTTCGCTCACCTCATTTTCAGGTAAAGGCGGTGGGTTCATCTTATCATATCCCACAAAGCCGGTTACTTTTGGTGTATTTCTCACAAGGTACCATGTATCGTTATTCATTACCATATTCACAATAATATATCCTGGAAAAACCGTCCGTTGAGATTTTTTCACCTGTCCCTTAACTCTCTCCATAATAATCTCTGACGGTACTATAATCTCGCCAAAATATGACTCCATTTTACCGTTATGTATATTTTCTTCCAAGCCCTCTCTCACTTTCTGTTCATAACCAGAATATGTGTGTACAACGTACCACTTTTTTTCCATTATCTCTTCCATTTTATTATCCTGGTTATCCACGCAATAACGCCTGTATAATCTTTGCTAATCCTACATCGACAATACCAAGAAATATTGCTGCAATTGCAACTGTTATCAATACAACATAAGTCCCTTTAACAGCATCTTTTCTTGACGGCCATGTGACCCTTTTAGCTTCCACATAAACTTCTCTGAAGTAATCCTTGATGCCATCCAATTTAGATTTGAGATCCATAAAATCTCCATAGTTTACAGGCCAGGAGGGATTCGAACCCCCAACACCCGGATTTGGAGTCCGGTGCTCTATCCGTTAGAGCTACTGGCCTTCTTATTTTGTCTCTCTGTGTGATGTATGTTTCTTGCAAGATTTACAATACTTTTTCATTTCAAGCTTATCTGGTGTTTTTTGTTTATTTCTTGTTGTTGTATAATTCCTGTTCTTACATTCCGAACATGCAAGTATTACAAGTTGCCTCATCTTTTTCCCCTCTACTCTATAATCTCAGTGACAACGCCGGCTCCAACAGTCTTTCCACCTTCCCTTATAGCAAAACGGAGTTCTTTCTCAAGGGCAATGGGGGTAACAAGCTCAACAATGATAGTTACATTAT
>JAPLKB010000005.1 GCA_026388275.1 Pseudomonadota bacterium | reverse complement strand
TCCCTGCCGGTATATCTCGGCCGATTCACTGCGTACCTCCTGTATATAGAGATTCTTTTTCAGATGTGGCACTCTTATTACACACAGACCGGAACTTCTGCCGAAGAAGGTTACATCTGCAATGACAACAACGGGTTGCGGAGTATTGTGACGATTCTTTACCGGAACATTGTGTATGCGTTCCCTTATCCAGTCTTTACTTTTCCTGTGCTTTGCTGAGAGCTGAGCGATTGTTTGCCGCCGATAAACATACTCTTGCCAGAGAATGTTTTCTATCCTGTTTTTGTTGGCATTATTTTGAAACTGTCTGTTACAGACCATACAGCGGTATCGTCTTCTGTTGTGTTGCATACCTTTCTTTTGGGTGTGCTTAGAGCCGCAATAAGGACAGTTTTTTTACCCATTTTCTCAGCCCCTTGAGTTTTTGATGGTATAGATCGTTGATAGTATAGCATTTAGAGGCTATTTTCGGCCCTTAAAAATCGTATTAAGCCAAAAATGCTTATTGAAATGTTGTTTCTACATCGCTGTCACATTATGCGCCATTCCAAACAGCATTCCCCTGTTTTATTCTCTATGTTTAATTGGCTGAGTGGGTGACTTACTCCCACTTTTAAGCCATGCAAGTCATATGAACTGCCTGCGGAATGCCCGGTAATTGTTGAAATAATGGGGACCAATGATTATATTTACTCATGAGATACTTGAGTTGAGGGGGATCCTATGAATAGATCGGAACAGATGGGGAAAATTAGCGAGCGGTTGCTTAAGAAACGTGATGAAGTCTTCGAGGCTCATAGACTCAGCGATGAAGCACGGCTTATCTTGTCAGAGCACGATATCGAACCCGAAGATGCAGCGCAGAAGGAGACTATTGCCAATGTTCTGGCAATACTGGATGAAATAGAGCAGAAAGAGATCCAGGCTATAAACAGGGCACTGGCGAGGATGGAACTCGGGGAATACGGCTCCTGTGAGGTTTGTGGAAAAGGAATCGAGGTGGAGCGCCTTGAGGCAATTCCCTGGACATCTGTCTGCAGTAAACATGCAAGAACAGAATAAAGGGGCTGTAAGACAATAATAAAAACCAACAGATTGTTTCATATCATTTTTATAGGATTTGTGCTATAATTAGCTTTATTAACATTGCAACTGCTCATCAATTACCTTACATCGAACTGGTCATTTGCTATTTTATGAAAATAACCAGAATCCAGGGGCTTCTGCCAGACGCTCCCAACAGAAAAGAGAGTTATTATGGCTTCCGGACGAAAATTCCATGTTTTGGTTGTAGACAACGGCGAAGACATGGTAACAACAACCACCGCAATGCTTGAACAATTGGGCTATAGCGCCCAGGCCGAGACAGCGAGCCTGGCAGGGTTGAGAACTTTTTCTCAGGACCCCGACAAATTTGACCTTGCTATCGTTGAACCTGCTATGCCAGGGCAAACAGGGCCGGAGCTTGACGTCCTCGGGAGTATGAGAAGAGGCTCTCCCGTTACACCTGAGCTAACAGGACTGGAGCTTGCAGTGCGCTTCAGGCGCATAAAACAAGGTTTTCCGGTCCTGCTTTATACGGGACACGTCGAGCCACCTTTGGCAGAAGAGATCAGAGCTGCAGGGCTTGGAGAGGCCATTCTTAAACCACTGGGCATGAAAGAACTGGGAGAAGCGGTAAGAGAAGGGCTACACCTATATTCTTCCAGTATACACTGATATCATTGATATCATATCTTTCTCAAGGCAGGCGTTAGTCATCAAAGAACCGAGGGGTCTTCCCTAATTGGAATGCCCTTTCCCAGCAAAAAGGTATTTTTATTTTTTGGAGCTAATTAATGATAATAAAGAATTCCACTGAAATTAAGCAGTTGATGGACTTAGGAATGGATAAGGGTTACCTTACGTCCGATGAAATTAACGACTCCCTTCCTCAAAACATCTTTTCTCCTGAAGATATCAAAAGCGTATTCGACTTTCTTTCAGAATCTGATATCGATATAGTCGAAACAATACAAGAAAAGATTGAATCACATGAAGAAGAAAGTGCCGACTGGGGAGAGGTTGAAAAAGTACCTTTAGAAAAAACCGATAATATAATCTGGGCATATTTAAAGGATATCGGGCGTGTATCGCTCCTTACACGCGATGAAGAACAACAGATAGGAAAAAAGATAGAAAAAGGTGAAAGCAATACAAGGAACATCTTGTTTGAACTGCCCCAGGCAGTAGATGAACTCCTTCATATAGGTCAGCAACTAAAGGAAGAGACCATAAACATAGTAGATGTCATAAAAAATATCGATGAAATGAACTATACAGAAAAAGAAGATATTAAATATAGAAAGAAAACCATATCCTACATAAAAGACATAAAAAGTCTTCATGATAAAAAGGAAGAAATAAAGAATAAACTGCAGGGAGCAGATGAACCGGGCAGAAAGGAGCTTACTAATGATTTGCAGAGGGTCAAAGACAAGACAGAAGAAATCCTGCTTAATCTCAAACTCAACAAGAAGATTCTTGCAAAAATCATCAAGAGGATCGCACATCAGATGGAGTTCATGGATTACAGCAAGGCAAGGATCATAAAACATAAATTGGCAGAACTCAGCGAAATTGACAACAAACTAAAGATTGTCAAAGATAGACTTGTTCAGGCGAATCTGAGACTTGTCGTTAATATTGCCAAGAGACACATGAACAGAGGGCTTTCCTTTCTCGATCTTATACAGGAAGGGAACATGGGTATTATGAAGGCTGCTGAAAAATATGATTATCAGAGAGGCTACAAGTTTTCTACATACTCAACGTGGTGGATAAGGCAGGCTATGACAAGGGCAATCGCAGATTACGGACGGACTATAAGGGTGCCGGTACATATACTCGAAAACACGAATAAGATCAGCAAGGCTTCTGTAGCCCTCTTACAGGAGTTGGGGAGAGAACCGAATCTCGAAGAAATTTCATTGAAAGCCGGACTTCCCCTGGAGAAAGTCAGGAAGATCAAGAATATTGCCAATGGAACCGTATCAATCGAAACCCCGATCGGAGAAGATGAATCAAAACTCGGTGATTTTATTGCGGATCCAAAAGCCTCTTCACCTTTTACGGAACTTGTAGGCGCATCTCTCAAACAAGAGGTAGACAAAGTTTTGTCAACCCTTACTCCGAGAGAAGAAAAGGTTGTCAGGATGAGGCTCGGCATCGGTGAGAAGACCGATTCTACATTAGAAGAAGTGGGTGATGTCTTTGGACTTACCCGTGAACGTATTCGTCAGATTGAGGCCAAGGCCTTTAGAAAGCTGCAACACCCGACAAGGCGAAAGAGACTGGAGATCTTTCAGGAATAAACAAGCTGTACTAAGTATTATTTTATCCTGAACTGTTTAATCATTGTTTCAAGCGCTTCTGCCACCCTCGCAACTTCAAGCGCTGCCGGCATGGTTTCATTTATCTTTTTTGAAGTATTGTTCATAACATGCGAGACCTGCTGAATATTATCAGCCGTCTGGTTGGTCGTCATGTTCTCCTCTTCAACAGCCACTGCAATCTGGTTTATCTGAATATTTACAGTATCTATCTGGTTTAAAATATTATTCAGGAATTCTTTTGACTTGCCAGCCCTTTCCATTCCTATTTCAACTTCCCTTACACCTTCTTCAATGGATTCAACGATACCCTTTGTTTCAGATTGCATAGCGGTAATTGTAGTTGAGATTTCTCTGGTAGCTTCTGTTGTTCTTTCCGCAAGCTTGCGCACTTCGTCAGCAACAACCGCAAAGCCTCTGCCGTGTTCCCCTGCGCGGGCAGCTTCGATAGCAGCATTCAACGCAAGAAGGTTTGTCTGGTCGGCAATGTCATTAATGAATCTCACCACTTCTCCCACCTGGTCAGATACTGTCATTAATGTCAAGCCCAAAACTCTCCTTTTTTAGTTTTTTTATCATACATCACGATATGGTACTTTACCCTTATATACAGCATGTGCGATAAGAAGCAATTTTCTCATTGCAGCAATAACGGCCAGTT